>NZ_JAYFUY010000068.1:0-5243 GCF_059933065.1 Blautia sp. HA3515
ATAGCGATAAACTGGTTTGTTATCCGTTAATTCAGGGAGAACAGATTAAATATCAAAATAGATAACATTTTTCAATAGTATTAGCTGCATTTTCAGATTTATATCTTTATATCTACAGGAATGAGAGATATCTGTAGTATCTGTACTGAGTTAAGAATATGACTATTTCCTTTATGCTGGGAAGTAGTCATTTTTTTTTGATGGATTTTTGGCAAAATACCTGGCAGGATATTACCTGTGAACAGTAGCATAGGCAATCCTGGAACAGTTACTGTCAGAAGTGCTAGTGTAAATATTGAAGCGTTTACGTATAATGAAGATGAACGAAAACACGAGTATAACAAGAAAGGAGATGTTTTTATGAACAAAAAAATGAAATTATGGGTGGCTGGATCTGTTGGAGTTTTAATGGCAGGTATGATGAGCGTGAGTGTTTATGCACTTGAAGAAAAGGACGTTATTGGAACCTGGTATGTAAATGAGCTTTCTATGGGAGGAAACATGACGTTCCATCCGGAATCAATGGGAATGGAAGTGACCGTTGACATTAAAGAAGGCGGACAGATAGAGACAACGACATCTAGCAGTGGAGAGGAACCAGAGGTAGATCAGGCAGAGTGGAAAATAGAAGATGATAAATTACTGATAACCAATGATGGTGAATCTAAAGAATGTGAGTATGCTGATGGCAAGTTGACTATAGATGTAGACGGAATGACAATGATCATGAGCCAGGAAAAAGAAGAATATGAGCCATATGTACCTGGTGAACCGGTAGAAAATCCTGCAATAGAGGATTTTGAAGGAGAATGGATGTGTACTTTGATGGAAGCATTTGGAATGCAGATGCCGGTCGATGCTGAGCTGACTGGATTTGAGATGATGCTGACAGTTCAAGGGGATACGGCTGAGCTTTCTTTAATAGAGAGCGGAGAAGAGAGCAAAGTAGAGCTTTCAGGTGAGGTGGAAGGAAATAACCTGATCTTGAAGGCTGTGTCCGAAGATGAGGCAGGGACTATGTTCTTTAGTTGTGATCTTATGAAGTTCACTTCGCTGGGATGATGGAAAGCTTTGTTTTGAAGCAGACGCTGATGACAGTGAAGAATCAGAAGATTCCGAAACAGATGGGGAAGATTTCTCTGTAAAGACATATTTTGACAAAATAACTGTTACTGAATAAATTCAAGTCGAGCTGCCGCACCGGAGATATCTTATTCCAGTGCGGCAGTATAGGATTGCCAAGATGTGCAGAAAAATATGTGATGCGTTGCATTACGCACATCTTCCAGCAAGAATACTAAGGCATTTTTGAAATTCTTCTTGACTGAATTCAAGTCGAGCAGCTGCGAGACTTGGCGCGTGATTCTGGTCAGCGTAAGCTGACATATTCTTTACAGAATCACTGCGCATCCTCGCGAAGTGTTTATCTCAGTCGGAGATTGGACTCACTGAGACGAGCTTGCTGTTACTCACCACCTGAAAGAGGTGGGAGTCTTCTCGACTGAGATAAAAGGGAGGTAGGGCATGGGATTATTTGATAAAAAAATTTGTGATATCTGTGGAGAAAAAATAGGTTTACTTGGAAATAGAAAATTAGACGACGGAAATTTATGTAAGGATTGTGCAAAAAAATTATCACCATGGTTTGAAGAGCGGCGGCACAGCACAGTAGAGGATATCAAACGTCAATTGGAATACCGTGAAAAGAATAAAAAAGCGGTAATGGATTTTTGCGTTACCCGTCAGATCAATACCAGAAACTACACTGTTTTTATTGATGATCATAAGGGGAATTTTACAGTTGCACGCAAACTGGATGTGAATGAAAACCCAGATATCGTTCCTTTATCAGCTATTGTGCAGTGCAGAGTAGAGGTGGAGCAACAGCAGCTTGAAGAAACATATACAAAGGATGGAAAGACAGTAAGCTATCAGCCGCCAGTATATAACTATGAATATGATTATACGATGCGTATTAAGGTTAATACTCCCTGGTTTGATGATATGGATTTTCGTTTGAATACATTTTCTATAAGCAGTGAAAAGAGAAACGAATTGATGGAAGTGGAGCAGACGGGATATCAGATTGTTGCCGCAGTGACACCAAATGCAGCCGGAATGCAGCCAGGAATGTCCGGGATAATATGAACGGAGGAATGCAGTCAGGAATGTCCGGGATGAATATGAACGGAGGAATGCAGCCGGGAATGTCCGGGATGAACATGAATGGAGGAATGCAGCCGGGAATGACCGGGATGAATATGAACGGAGGAATGCAGCCGGGAATGTCCGGGATGAATATGAACGGAGGGATGCAGCCAGGAATGACCGGGATGAACATGAACGGAGGAATGCAGCCAGGAATGTCCGGGACGAACATGAACGGAGGAATGCAGCCAGGAATGTCCGGGATGAACATGAACGGAGGAATGCAGCCAGGAATGTCCGGGATGAACATGAACGGAGGAATGCAGCCAGGAATGTCCGGGATGAACATGAACGGAGGAATGCAGCCAGGAATGTCCGGGATGAACATGAATGGAGGAATGCAGCCGGAGGGTAGTTCGTGGAAATGCCAGTGTGGCGCAGAGAATACAGGAAGATTTTGTGAATACTGTGGTCTGCCGAGACCATTTTAGAAAATATGAACAAAAGGGCTATGATAGGCCGTCCTGTTTATAGAATCTGGTTGAATAAAAAGTTTTTGTGGGAGTTTCTAATGCTTGCCAGCCTACCCAGTGTGAACAGATAACCAATTTCTCTAAAAACTATATGCCAGTACATGGTTTTATAGTATACTTAGTACAAGAAAGTATTAATGAGAGAGGAATTTTCATGACATACAATAAAAAAAAGATGTTGTCGTGTGGAGTGATTTTGATTAGCGTATTACTGGCTTATATCTGCAGGCTGGTACGACCGGAAAATGCTTTTATGAGAAACCTTGCAGACCAGTGCCGCAACTGTATTTATCTGGGAATCTACTGTGCCTGGGTGATTTACCTGGAAAAGCATGTAGTACATAAGAAAATGCGCAGATGCCTCACTGCAATTGGCTGTCTGATGGTATTCTGGTTTTTTGTAAGGACAGTGAAATTTCATATTCTTTATGACCCTCTTGGAGAACACGTTTGTTGGTATCTGTATTATATTCCAATGATTTTGATCCCGGCTTTGGGTTTGGCAGCAGCCATGTTCTTTGGTGAAAAGGATGAAGAAAAAACAGTGAGAAGAATCAAAATTCTGTTGACTGTGGCGGTAATATTGATCGTAAGTGTTTTTACAAATGATTTGCATCAGATGGTGTTTCATTTTGCAAAACAGCCTCCGTTTTCAGATAATGATTACAGTTATGGCATTCTTTTTATGGTGATACAGGGATGGATGTTGATTTGCCTGACTGGGATGGAAATCATACTGATCAGAAAATGCAGAATCCCGGGAAAGAAACAGTTCTGGCTGCCAATTATTCCGGGAATCCTGCTTCTGGGATGGAATATAGGAAATATATTCCGGCTGCCTTTTATCCAAACCTTTGCAGGGGATATGACGGCAGTATGTTGTATTTTAATGGCAGCAATTTATCAGGGCTGTATATTATGCGGACTGATACAGACGAACAATCGTTATTTTGAATTATTTCAGACCTCCGGAGGATTGGATGCAGAGATCACAGATCATTCTTTTCAGCGTTATTATCATTCCGGTGATTTTCCGCAGCTTTCGCCTGAATTGCGTGCAATGATCATTAACAGATCATTTGTACAGGAACAGGGGATCAGGATCAACCACATTCCCATAAGAGGCGGACATCTGTTTTGGTCGGAAGATATTTCAGTATTGCTGGATCAATATCAGGATATTCGGGAAACAGCAGGAAGAACTTACTGCCAGAAACAGGCTGTTGAAAAAAACCTATCAGAAAGAAGCGGAGCGGAGAAAAGCTGAAGAACAAAATCGGCTGTTAAATATGATACAGAGTCAGACCGCCGGCCAGCTGGAATTGTTGTCACAGCTGATGGATGAACTGGAAAAGACGGAGTCCAGGGATCGATATAATTGGATCCTTGGTAAAATTGTAGTTGTTGGTACGTATTTGAAGCGGAGAAAGAATCTGGTATTGACACAGTACACATCAGATGGAAATCTGCTTACAATGGAAGATCTTAGACAAAGCCTTGCAGAATCCTGTGATAGCTTAAAACTATGCAAGATTCGTGCTGCTTATTACGTGGAAAGCGGAGATGTGCAGCTGAATGCAGATGATATACTAAAATGCTATGATACTTTTGAATGGCTTGTGGAACAGTTATCAGATGTGATGCAGTCTATATTTTACCGTGTATCGCAGATTGATGAGGATCTTCGAATCTCCGTTCATATTGTGTCTGAAGCGGATCTGCGAGACTTAGTGTCAGAAAGACCGGAATTAAAAGTACAGCAGGAAGATGAAAATGAATGGTTTGTTGGGTGTATCGTATTCAGAAAAGGAGGCAGCAGATGACCAGTTTTGGGGAATGCAGCATGGTAATGCAGAATTTTCTGATGATTCTCCTTGAGATATGCCTGATTCTGGAATTGATCCTTCTGATGACAAGAATCACCGGTTTGTCTGGGGAAAAAGAAAATCATTACGGCAATGACTGTTTTTACAGTTTCTTTTATTCTTATGGGCTTTCTTATGAATGATCACAGGTATTGCCTGGGAGAAAGCGCATATCAGCCTATGCTTAGGTATCCGGTCAGTATTTTAATTGCAGTGATGATTGTATTGACCTTGTATCTTTGCTGGGCGGTCTGGAGAGAGAAATGCAGATATAAGCATTCTTTATCATACTGGTCTGTGAATGAAGCTGTGGATGATGTTCCATGCGGGGTGTGCTTTTCAGATCCTCTGGGAAGGATTGTTTTATGTAATACCAAGATGCAGGAATTGTGCAGAATGATGACAGGTTCCTATCTGCAGGATTATGAAACCTTGCGAAAAGTAATGAATGACGAGCCTGTTTCCGAAGGGTTTTTCAGGTTGAGCAGCGACAGCAATGTATTTTATTTTCCGGATGCTTCTGTTTGGATGTTTCAGGAATATCATCTGCAGGAACCGGATTTGGCAGGATATCTGCAGACAGTAGCTGTTAATGTATCAGAAATATACTACAATAGTGAAAAGATCCGGGCAAACAATGAAGAACTGGAGATTTTGAACCGTAAGCTGGAGGAAATGTACGAAAAAATCGGCGATA
>NZ_JAYFUY010000069.1:0-18461 GCF_059933065.1 Blautia sp. HA3515
AACCTTACATTTCTGTAAGGTTTCGTGTCACTTTAAATATTAGCAGGTTTCCTCTAAAACGTGTAAAAAAACTCTAATACATATTCAAATCTTCAACTGAAAATTCAAGAAATACTTTCGTTCCTTTTCCTTCCGTAGAAGTTATATAAAGGCGATGTCCCAGTTTGCGCATAATCTTGTTGCTGAGATACAGTCCGATACCTGTTGCGCGGTTATCATCCCGTCCGTTTACTCCGGTGTAGCCTTTTTCGAAGATTCGCGGAATATCTTCTGCACGAATACCAATTCCGGTATCTTCAATGATCAGCGTAAGGTTTTCTACTTTATTGCAGCCATCATTTCCTATCGAAATGCTTACATCATCTGTTTCCAGAGATAATTTTTTCTCCAGAAAAATTCGGATTCCTCCGGTTCGGGTATATTTCAGGGCATTGGATAAAATTTGTCCGATCACAAATCCCAGCCATTTTTCATCCGTCAGAACATCCTGCGAAATACTTTCATAAGTAAGTGTGAGTTTCTTTGAGACAAAAATTCCTGCATATTTATGAATCTGATCACGTATGATCCGGTCAAGAGAACAACGAAAAAGTTTGAGATCCGAAGACATATCCTCTGTCCTTAGATAACCAAGAACCATCTCCACATACTGCTCAATTTTAAAAAGTTCCGAAAGTTTCTCTTTGTTTTCCTCAGGACTCTCCTGAAGCAAAAGACGCAGTGCAAAAATCGGCGTTTTGATTTGATGTGCCCACATCGTATAATAATCTGTCATGTCTTCAGACGCCTTCTGACTGGCAGTCTCCACATCGATACGCATCTGATTTAACTGTTGCATAATTTCCTGTTGAAGTCTTTCAGCCTGACCAACAGGAGAATCCAGCTGTGAAAGATTGATATCCGGTGCAGCTGCAATCAATTCCAACTGTTGTACCTTTTTCCTGTATCTGTAAAATCCGTTCAGACACGCACAAATACCAGTTATTAACCAAAAAACAGTAACATACACCATCGGTTCCAGCGGCAGCTGATAAAGAAAGAAAATTATTTCTGCAAGTATTATAGGAAACAGCTGCAGAATGATATAGAATTTAATTTTGTTTATATAATCCAGAAATAGTTTCATAAAAAATCCTTTTGTTTATACTGCACCTTATACCATATATCCAAGACCTTTTTTGGTAATGATAAATTCTTTCAGTCCTTCTTTTTCCAGTTTCCTGCGCAGGCGAGTAATATTCACAGTCAGCGTATTATCATCAATAAAGCTGTCGCTCTCCCATAGCTTCGTCATAATCGCATCTCTGGAAACAACCTTTCCGGCATGCTCCATCAATATTTCCAGAATGCGAAGCTCATTTTTCGTAAGATCAATTTCTTTTCCATTCCACGTCAGGGTACAGCGGGAAGGACTCAGAACAACCCCATTATATTCCAGAACATTTCCAGGAATTCCAAAGGAATATGTGCGGCGCAGAATCGCCTGAATTTTTGCAGTCAGTACATCCATATCAAACGGTTTTGCAATAAAATCATCTGCGCCACGACTCATCGCCATAACCATATTCATATTATCTGCCGCCGAAGAAATAAAGATAACCGGAACCTGAGAAATTCTGCGTATTTCTTCACACCAGTGAAAGCCATTATAAAAAGGCAGCTTCAGATCCAGCAGGACAAGCTGGGGATCTCTGCGTACAAATTCCTGTATAATATTGGAAAAATCCTCCGCACAGGATACATCATATCCCCAGGACGAAAGATTCTTTTTCAGTACTTCTGAGATGACCTCATCATCCTCTACGATAAAAATACGATACATAGTTATCCCTTCTCTCTGTTCCACTCACTGCTTATTGCTCTCCGCAATTGAAGCAGGGGACTTACTTGATTCGGTTGAATCTTTTAATTCACGCATCTTAGTTATTACTGCAAAATTATCACTATTCAATTCCCGAACATTGACAGCACCTATCGCATTCATCAACTCATCTTCAATCTTACTCAATATGCTATAAATGTCATTTTTTAAAGTGTCTTCTGCTTCGTCATTTGTAGTCTTTTTAATAGATTGGGTATCTTTTGAATATAACCCTCTTCCGACTCTTATAATTTCCTTAGAATCAATCAACTGAGAAATTGCGCCAGAAATTTGACCTCGAGTCACTTCTTTCTGACTATTCATATTTATATAATTTCTAAAATCAGTTGCAGTATACATTCCAGGTATCCTAATACACTCTTTTATCATTATTTTTATTTCAGCTGTTGATATTCTCATTCTTTCCACTTTGTTTAATTTGAGTATTTTAATGTTCAGTTTTATTATATGCGTTTATTATTATTCAAAATGTTACCCCGTTTCGTTATTCTTTTCAACAGTTTTTCCGTACTTATATGCAATTACTTTCGTTTAATCAGACAAGCTATCCGCTACGCAAAGACGTCCCGAGGATGTCAAGTCATTGCTACAAAAAATATGCGGCTTTTTTGCCACGAAAATGGCTTAAAACCGCATATTTCTGTATAGAGGACGTTATATAATTGTCACAAAATGGGTGGGGAGGATGTTATGTCATTGTCACAAATTTAGTAGGGATTATCTTTGAAATATAAATGCAAATTCGTATGCCTTTCTAATGAATGCACACCTTCTTTAATATATCTCCATGAAGCCTGATATATATCCGGCACACCGTTCGCCACCTCATCGTTTAAAAAATCAACAAATAATTTTTCTTTTCCCTGGAATACTTCATAAAATGCGTCCGCATATTCGCCTTTCAACTCATCTGACAAATTCTGTTCATTATATAAGGAATGGTCTAAATTTGATGACATAAAATATCCTATATATCGGATTCCTTTTATGTTGTCCAAACTAAGTAAATAGTCCATCATAGCACTTTTGTTTTCATTTCTTTTTTTAACAGCATCCACATTTTTACAACTTATTTGTTTTTCACTATATACGAAATGAGAAGTTTCACCTTTTATAATAGCTTCCGAGGGAATATACGTCCCGTCTGTATCAAAAATATGCACTATTTCCAGAATATCACTTTTATATAGTTTCTTATATTTCCTATATTCATCTACTTTTGCATATATGATATCTTCTACATTTGTTTTATCAACATTTTCATCACTTGTAATATCCCCATCCATAAACTTAAAAACAATATCTTTATGGTTGTATATTCTTTGAAATATTTTTTCCAAAGCCTTCTTATCCGAATTGCCTTCTACAATGAATATGACTGCTTTCTTCGGTTCTTCTTTTTTCTTTTTTGCCATCCTATTCTCCCCCGTTTTGAAGTTTTTTCTTGAATTGATCCGAAAATTTGATCTTCACTTTTCTTTCTGGATGACAAGCTTTTCTAAAAGCATAGCCTATCGATTGCAAATCAGCTTCATCATATAATTCTTCCTTTTGTCCCCCCACCGTAATTGTTCTAAGATAAAAATCTCTTGGATTATGATTTTTTTCTTTTCCCACTAAACGTATATAGCGATTTTCAGGATTAATTGTCGTGCAAATAATATTTTTGATATCTAATTTTTCAAATGCACGTAAATTATGCGAAGTAAATATTAATTGTCCCTTTGCTTCATCATTCAATACACCTAAAATTTCGCCCAGAAGATATTCAAATATACCCGAGTCCAATTCATCTACTACTAAACAAATTTGCGGATAATTATATAGAGCAATAAGATAATTCGAAAGCGAAATTATCCTTTTTATTCCTTCTGACTCATATCGGGTTAAAAATTCTTTGCCATTTCGTATGGAATATACTTCAACCACAATATTTTTGTTGCCTTGTTCATCAGGTTCTTCATTTATATTTCGCAATTCTGATGCCGCAAATTTGGTACGATAGCTTTTAATGCTATATTTATCGCTTCAATTGCAGACTTTAATTGAATATATAAGCTTTCTGGAATTTTACCTCTTCCATTCATAACCAATGGTAAGCAACCCTGCATTACAAAATTTTCATTTTCAGAATGAATATTAACAGGTAAAATTGTACTTCTATTAATATCAGCTAACTGATTTATTTTTACAACCTGAAAATATAACTTTCCAAAACTTGATAATCCTTTTATAACCGTTGCCAATTTCTTTTCTTCACATTTTTCTTCATTGCTTTCCGATATTTTGTTCAAAAACAAATCATTAAAGAAAATGGAGAAATTCCTTTGTGCACAAAATACTGCTAAATTTTGCATTCCCTTTTCCAATACAGTCACATTTTCGAATTCTTTCTTATGTTCCGTCTGAAATTCAACCGAAACATCTTCTAAAATAGAATTTTGATTGTAATATGGATTGCTAAATTCTAAATCTCGCATTCCTTTCCAAGTAGCTCCTCGGTCCCAATACATAAGCTTTTCAGAAGCTAATTTGATTTTTTTTTCATTCCTCATCCACTTTTAACATTACATCGTAGCAAGCCTTATATTTTCGATTCATATATTCGATATAAAATGTTGTTATCAATCTCGTTCCAGCAACAAGATCTATTAATCCTTCATATGGTTCATAAGGCACTTCCTCACCTGATAAAATAGATTTCAAAATATCCATTGCCTCAACTAATGCTGTTTTTCCAGAACCATTCTGTCCATAGATACCGATAATATCATTTTTTCGGAGCATAGCATTTTTTTCAACTGAACTATAATTTGTATAGCGAATTTCACCATAATTAACATTCTTAAAATTAACCAATTCATTTTTTATAATTCGAACTAAAAATTTTTCTTCCACAACAGCACCTCCTATATTTGATTTTTTCTTCAATTCACATGATATCCCAATTATATCAAATTCATACAAAATGTCCAGTTTTAAAAATTATTTTTTCACTCCACCTCCACCCGTCCATCGTCATACACATATATCCCAGCCACATATTTTTCAAGCATCTCTTCTATCAGTTTCTCATATCCCAGATACTCCATCATCTGCTCCACTGGAAAAGATTTTCGTGAGGATCTGGCCATGTGCGACTCTTTTTCCCCATCGGCCTCCGATGTAGATTTTGTATCCGTTCTGTTATTCTGTCATTGCGCCGAATGGGCATTTTACTTTGCAGCGTCCGCAGTGGTTGCATTCTTCCAGATTGATGTAGATTTTGAAATCAATCTCTATGCAGCATAACTCATTTTGGAATGCTCTGAGCTGTACATAGTGCTCCCGAGGATGTCAAGTCATTGCTACAAAAAATATGCGGCTTTTTTGCCAGCAAAAATCGGCTCTAAAACCGCATATTTCTGTATAGAGGACGTTATATAATTGTCACAAATTAGGTGGGGAGGATGTAACGTCATTGCTATAATTTTATCCTTCCATTTTCTTCTTATTATCTTCTGATCTCAACAAATCATATATTGTTTTTTCACTTTTTCGCACTTTAGATAATCTCTTATATTCATGAAGACTTTTTTCCAGCACTGATATATCAGAAAAATACTCCTTGACAAACGAAACACTTTTGACGTTTTTCATTTTTAAAATAGATTTTGCGATATTCACTTGGCGACATACCCTTTTTCTTCTCAAAATCCTGATATTTTCCTTCATTACAAATTATCAACATTTCAATTTCTGGTGCTGTAATTACATTCACAACCTCTACTTTATGCTGATATGCTTTACTTATTTTGAAATTTTCTCTTCTTGAATCAAGTATTCTATATACTGTTATCTTACCTGAAAAATCCTTTTTCAAATATCGCGTTTCAAAATCCTTTCCTTTTCTTGTCTTAAGGATTTCGCCCTCAAGTAAATCATCTCTTGAAAAAATCAGTTTATTTTGATCCAATAATAAATCCAATATTGCAGTTTCAGCTCCTCCTTCACAAATACAGGCAGTATACTTAGTCATTCTCTTCTTCATCCTCCTCTATTTTTACACTAGAAAGGACTTTCTTCAATGCCATATATGCCTCATATACTGGTCCAGTGCCTTCTAAATATCCGGCTTTCATCTGCATTCGCTCTTCTGATATCGTTGCGATTTCCAAAAATGAGTGAAAGATTTTCAGCATAAATTCCTCCTCGGTTTCTGACAATGTAAATACAATCATTTCTTTCATACTCATCCAATAGCTCTGAATAATGAGTAGAATAAATTAGAGTAGCACCATTTTTATTTACATTTGGATTCATAAAAAATCGAACTAATGTAGTTACAATTTCTTCATTAAAATGATTTTCAAGTTCATCAACAATTAAGTATCCACCTTCCACAAAACAAAGAAGTGCATTCATAAAAACATTTATTCCCTTAATAGTACCTGATGAAAGATATTTTTCTATCTCACTCGGTCTATTGAGTATGATTTCTTCTGACCCATAAAATTTCAAACGAATATCAGCAGATTTTTTTTCTACATTACATTTAAAATACTCAATACTAGGATCTAAAAAAGTTAACAATTCTTTCGGAAATCTTCCAAGAATATTTAACATATTATGATTTGTCCACATTAACATGTCTCTTACCGGAAAATTGGATTGTTTTTCTTTATTTATCGCAATCATCACACTTACATCATTTAACAAAAATTGTTCTTTTTCATTTCTTTCAATTCTTATATTCGAGTCATTAAAATCAAATATATTTTTTTTTGTTTTTACTTTATTAGCATCTTTTTCCCAAAGTCTTTCTTCCGTAATAATTAATTTTTCTTCATTGTCAACCTGGTTTATTTTTTTTGCTATAATTGTTTCAAGCTTATAGATACTATTATCATTATAAAAAAAGCTAATGATTTTAACCTTTTCGCCTTCTGATAAATCATTTAAAATCTCTTTAGATTTAATATTATTCAAAGCTTCATTATTAAGCAAATTTATAACAAAGGAAATTGCTTTCAATATCGTTGTTTTTCCAGAAGCATTCAAACCTATAAATGAAATTGCCTGATTTGTATAAATGCTAGTTTTACTGTTAGAAAAGACATGGAACAGTTTTTCTTTATCATCCTCTGCCACTCTCTGTTTAGTAATAAAATCAATATCTATATCTCCTTTAAAACGTGGCATATTCTGTATAAATATTTTTAACAGTCTCATTTTTTCACCCTCTTATTCTCGGTATATTTGTTATTACATTTAATATTATGCCATAACGCTCAAAAATATTCAACACTAAAAACGTAATGTTCGTTTTTATTTCCACTCCACCTCCACTCTCCCATCATCATACACATATATCCCCTGCACATATTCTTCCAGCATCTCTCGTGTCAGTTTCTCATAACCCAAATACTTCAACATCTGCTCCACCGGAACATTCTTTTTCATCAGAATTTCTTTCTCGTCGTTTATCAGATCAGTCAGTTCCCGTACACGTTTCTGCAGTCGTTCTTTTTCTTTCTTCCAACTGCTTTTTTGCTTCCATGAACTGTTTCTGGTCCATCTGTCCCTCGCGATACTTCTCATAATTCTGGCGGTTCTGAATTTTTATCTGCTTCTGACGCTTTTCACAGTCTGCACTTTCCGTCTTATAGGCTTCTATGCTGTCCTCATGCTGTTTTCTCATGGATTGCTTCATCTGTTCCAGACTGATATTCTGACATAAGTAAGCCTTTATTTCTGCCAATACGATATGCTCCAGCATTTTATTATCAGCTTTCCCGGCAAAACATCCTGTATCTTCTTTTCCTTTACTGTAAGCACAGCTATAAAGGATATGACCATGAACAGGACTGCTTGAAGTCAGGCTTCTGCGACAATTCCCGCATTTTACATAACCACCTAATAGTGTTGTTTCCCTGTTAAATTTGCTTTTCTTGGTGTATCTGATCTGCAGGGACTGTGCTTTCTCAAAGACTTCTTTTGACACAATCGGCTCGTGGTGATTTTCCAGCACTTTCCACTGGCTTCTCGGAACGGGTACTTCTTTCCCAGTTCCGGGATCTGGAATCTTTGTCTTTCCATAGACCATACAGCCTATATAAGTCTTATCATCCACAATCTTCCGTATCATATCACTCGTCCACTGCAATCCTCTTGAAGCTGCTTTCTTGCTGTCTGATTTCTGTCGTCTGCTCATGGACTGCAAGGGAGTCAATACACCCTCTTCATTGAATAACTTACAAATCTCCATCTTGGAATATCGCTGATTGGTCAGTTCAAATACTCTGCGGATTACTTCCGCTTCGTCCTCTACAATCACCAGTTCTTTCTTATTTTCTGGATTGATTCGATACCCATAAGGTGCAGAACCACAACAATACTCACCTTTTCCCCGTCTGGTGCTGACTGCTGCCTTTACCTTTACAGACTGATCTTTCACATAGAAGTCTGCGATCAATCCTTTAAACTGTACTTCGATGTCTGAACTCTTTCCTTTATAATCTTTAGAATCATATCGGTCTGAAATAGAAATGAATCGTACTCCCAGGAATGGAAAAATCTGCTCCAGATAAGTTCCCATCTCAATATAGTTTCTGGCAAAACGTGAAAAATCTTTTACCACAATGCACTGCACTTTATTCTCTCTGGCCAGTTCCAAAACCTGCTTAATTGCCGGACGCTCCATACTGGAACCAGAATATCCATCGTCGTAGAACTCCTGAAATGGCATAGCAGCCAGTTCCGGGACATTGGAAATATAATCTTTTACCAGTTTTCTCTGATTGATAATGCTGTTGCTTTCTCCCTCTGAGTCATCTTCCATGGAAAGACGGTAATATCCAATAATCAGTTTCTGATCACTCATGTTCTACCGCCCCCTTAAACCCGAAGTTGATTTCCAGTCTGCCATCACCATATAGATACATACTTTCAATCAAGCCCTCCGCAAGTTCCGCATTGATTCTGGTTGTCCCCTCCAGTTCTAACAGGCTTTGTAAAAATCTGGCTTCTTCTTTCTGCTGTTTTTCCAGCTTTCGTATGGTATGCTCCAGAGTTCTCTTTCTCTCTTCGCAGAATGCTTTCCAGTTACTACGGTCATCTTTCATTTCTATATAGGCTTCTTTGGAAAGTTCACCCTCTTTATATTGCATAAATGCCTGTGCCAGTTTTTCTGAACGTCTTTCCATATCTATATCCAGTTTTCTGATTTCTGTCTGAATCTCTTTGATTTTGGAAAGAAATACTGCACTGCTTATAGCAGACATATCCTTTTTCCGTAAACCGGATAACTGAAACTGTCTGGTCAGCTCCGAACGGACAATTTTCTGCAACTTATCTTCAGAAATAGATTTCTGCCTACATTTTCTTTCATCTCGATACCAGGCAGCATTGCAAAAATAATACACATTGCCTCTGTATCTACGTGTACACATTTTCCGCTTACAATCACCACAATAGAATACATTGTAAAATGCTCTTTCATCCTCTTCCCATCCTGCCGTAGTTTTTATTGCTTTCTGTTGTGCTGCTTTTAACCTGACCTGTGCTTTGTCAAACAGTTCTCGACTGATAATCGGTTCATGGGCATTTGGCGTAATAATCCACTGACTTTCATCCAATATGTCACACCATTTTTCACCTCTTTGAAATCTGGATTCATATTTTCTCTGAACCAGATCGCCATAATAATTATTTCGGTTCAACACTGCACGTATCGAAGAATTCCCCCACTGATGAAGATTCTCCCCGTCCTGACAGTACACATGATGATATTGGTTATAATCTGAAATCCGATGTACCCCATCCTCAAACAGCCGGTCAATAATGCTCTGTATGCCATCTCCCGAAGCATATTCTTCAAAAATCCTGCGGACAATCTTTGCAGCTTCCGGTTCCACCATCAACTTATAAATTCCATTTATCTTTTCCACACAATATCCATATGGAGCTGTAGATCCCACATACTCACCATTTTTCTGTGCAATACGTTTCGCTGCCCGTTCTTTTGCGGAAATGTCTTTCGCATAAGCATCATTCACCAGATTCTTGATATTCATGGATAATTCCTGATTCTTGGCATCCGGTGCAAATGAATCATAGTTGTCACATACAGAAATAAACCGCACTTTCATAAAAGGAAGAATCTTTTCCAGATAGTTGCCAGTTTCGATATAATTTCTTCCAAATCGTGAGAAATCCTTTACCAGAATGCAGTTTATCTTGCCTGCCCTGACATCACTCATCATCCGTTCAAATCCCGGTCTGTCAAAATTTGTTCCGCTTTTTCCCAGATCAGAATAAATGTCATATACAGCAATTTCATACTCTCTGTCTGGATTTTCATTATGCTTCTGAATGAACTCTTTTATCAGCGTAACCTGTGTTTCAATAGATTCTGACTTTTTTTCATCACTGTCTACGGATAATCTGGCATAAATTGCAGCCATACATACCGGAATCCCAAGAACTTTCTTCTCTGTGTTTTTCTTATATCTTTTTGCTGTCCTTGCCATTTATCCCACCTCTTTCCTGCACTCTGTCCGGTGTTCCGCATAAAACCGTCTTATGACTTTCATTTTTTCAATCATATCCTGATAACGGATGTGAATTTTAATTTGCTTATTTTCATAAATATAGATTTTATCTACGGTCAGGGCCAGCAATGTGCGGTCCAGTTCTTTGATTTCCAGTGATTTCTTCCAGTCCTCCAACTGAACGGTTGCTGACACTCCACCCTCAAACATTTGCTTTACCAGCTTTTTCTGGTTTTCAATCATCTGCTCCAGTTCTTCACATTTTCTTCCGTAACTTTCCCGAAAATCATCGAACTCCTCTTTACTGATCAATCCCTCTTTCAAGTCATCACCCAAAGATACTTTCAGGCTGTAATAACGGTTATATTCTTCCTGCAATTTACTAATCTGCGTATCATAACCGATTACCTGATCGTAACTGACTTTCATCTCACAAAGTTCTTCCATAATCATCTGATAGTCTACAAAAAGTGCCGTATATGCCTGAATCTCTTTCAATACAATCCTTTTCAGCACCTCTTCCGGAATACTATGTCTGGTGCAGTCTCCACCTTTATTCTTTGTCTGGCAAATATAAAAGACTTTTTTCTTCCCCTTATACTGATTTATCCTGCGTACCATCGGTGTCTTGCAATCTCCACAAAACACAAATCCTGAAAAAAAGTTTGCATTGTCTGATGTTTTCGATGCTCTGCCATCATACTGAAGCAACTTCTGAACCACATCAAAATCACTTTGCCTGATAATTGCCGGATGCGTATTTTCTACTTTCACCCACTCTGATTCTGGCTTATCCAGGCGTTGCTTTACTTTATAGCTGATTCGTTCCTGCTTGCCCTGCACCATGTTTCCAATGTAGACCTCGTTGGTCAGAATCCTTTTAATCTGCACTGCCGACCATTTCGGTGTATCTGAACTATGAAATCCGGAATTGTAATTCTCGCCATTTGCCTTTTTATATTCTTTTGGCGACTGCACATGACGTACATTCAGTTTTTCTGCGATTGCCCCAAGACTAAACCCATCAATTTTCCACGAAAATATTTTTCTTACAATATCTGCTGCATAAGAATCAATCATCAGATAATTCTTATTCTCTGGATCTTTGCAGTAACCATACGGGGCAAACGCTCCAATAAATTCACCTTTTTCACGTTTGATTTTCTGGTGGCTTCGCACTTTACCGGAAATATCCCGGCAATAACTTTCATTTACAAAATTTTTGATTGGAACTACAAATGACTTCTCTGAAAAGTCTGCTGTTTTGCTGTCAAACTGGTCTGTAACTGAAATAAAACGCACATTTAAAGCCGGGTAGGTCTTTTCGATCCATCGCCCGGCTTCTATATATTCTCTTCCGAATCTGGATAAGTCTTTTACAATCACGCAGTTTACTTTTCCAGCTTCTATATCAGTTGTCATTCGTTTAAACTCAGGTCGGTCAAAATTTCCTCCTGAGTATCCGTCATCCACATATATATCAAAGATCTGAATATCCGGCTGACTTTTTACAAAGCTCCGAAGTAACTCTCTCTGATTTGCAATGCTGTTGCTCTCTGACTTTGTACCTCCTTCTTCCATATCATCTTTCGATAATCGAAGATACAATGCCGCATCGTATATATCTGGCATATTCATTTGCATCTGTTCCATTTTACATCGCTCCCAACTTACTTATTCCATTGAATCGAAGTCAGAAACCATGTATCACGTTCATTTTCCCTGACCTCACATTAACATAACATCTGTTGCTTCGCAAGATATTTTTCAAAAACTTGCATCTAATACATCAACTCCGTTCTTTTTCTGAGATAATCACTGATGGCGTCTGTAGCATCCATTTCTCCTGTCATCTCCACGACCACCACATACCCTTCATTCATGTGAGCATATGGCTGATCGCCGGATTTATCCAGAAAAGTTTCCACTTTTTCAGAAATAGCTTTATCCATATCAGGAATTAAATCTTCAATGTCCTTTAACTGCTCCAGATCTACACTGGAATCTATCACTGACTGATTCACCATGATACTCACCTCTTTTCCAACATATTCTTTGTATCAGTTGTCCTATAACTACAATTTTCTCAATCACATCACCTTACCTTTCGCATTTTGTTCTCAAAGTTTATCTATTGCTGTGGCATTGCATATTCTGTTCGGCGTGTTGGCTTCCATTCGTATAACCTGTTGTCAACGTCACAGTCAACCTCTATCAGAGTATTTCTGAATACTGCCAGCTTCTTCGCAAGCTTGCCAGTCGTTTCCGGAGTATCTTCGACGCTCGCCCATAAAATCATTTACGGAGTTATGGCATCTGTGGAATCAGATTATACAGCTCATGTAATTTTCAAGGTACAAAAGAGATTTTTTTGAATATCCTTTCACTTATTACAGCCTGGAAACACCAAAATGTTGTTCTCTTCAAAAAATCCTCTCACTAATAAAGCCTGACAGAAGGATTTTACCAACCTCATTTTGCAATAATTCGCAAAAAGTATTTATCCTCATCTGCACATTCGCTTTCATGCGAACCTTTATTGTACTGTCATTTTAATTCGCTTTCATGCGAATGTCAAGTATTTTATTCGCTTCAATGCGAATCTTTCTGTTTACATTCCATGTTTTTGGTAGTAAAATAGATTTATCAAAAAGAAAGTTGGAAATCTGATATGACAATCGGTGATAAAATAAAAAGAATCCGGACATTCCGGAATATGACACAGGCAGAACTTGGTGCTGCCCTCGGCTGGGGCGATAAAGGGGCAAACCGCCTTGCCCAATACGAAACAAATTACCGGGTTCCCCGCAAAGATCTGGTAACTGAAATGGCTAAGATTCTGGATGTAAATCCACTGGCACTGCATGAACCTACGACTATGGATGCTTCTGAACTTATGGAGATTTTGTTCTGGATTGATGAATTTAACCCGGCAGCGATCAACCTCTTCCAGTTAGAAACCTATCCAGGAGAGAAATGCAATTCCAGCGAGGATACCGCTGTCCGTTATCACGATTCTGATAACTGGCCTGCTCATCCACCTGTTGGTATGTGGTTTAATTATGGGGTTCTCAATGATTTTATGAAAGAATGGATTCTCAGAAAAGAAGAATTGAAATCTGGCGAGATTACCAGAGATGAATATTTTGAGTGGAAAATCAACTGGCCGCAGACCTGTGATGGTTGTGGAATGTATGAATCAAAAAGACAATGGCGCTCTGCAAATGCGAAACTTAGTGAAACTTAAATTCGTTATATTTTTCCTTTGCAGCCAAAGAAAAAGCACTGTGAAACCAATAATCCGATGGTTTTCAGTGCTTTTTTCATATTAATCTATTAACTTCTCCTCATTCCGCTTATATAAGCGAAACTTAAATTATGTCTCTTTCAGACAATTTGGATATTCACCAACTGTGGATTATTTCTCAGTGCGCCAGTTTCCACTCTGCAGATGCATTCTGCAGTTTTACAAGTCTGGCATACAGACCATCTTTCTCCATCAATTTCTCATGTGTTCCACTTTCAGCAACCACACCATCAGCAAGAACAATAATCTGATCTGCCCGTTCAACGGTCCGCATTCTGTGTGCAATCACAAGAACGGTCTTTCCTTTTACAAGTCTGGATATTGCTTCCTGAATTTCTGTTTCATTATCTACATCAAGAGAGGCAGTTGCTTCATCCAGCAGTATCACTGGTGCATCCTTCAAAAGCGCACGAGCAATAGACAGCCGCTGACACTCACCGCCAGAAAGTGTGGAACCATTTTCACCAATTACCGTCTGATATTTTTCCGGTAATTTTTCAATAAATTCATGGCATCGCGCCGCTTTTGCGGCTTCGATCACTTCCTGATCACTTGCATTTTTGCGACCAACGCGAATATTTTCCATAATTGTATTATTAAACAATACAACGTTCTGGAATACTACTGAAAAATCTTTCATCATAGCAACAGAATCTATCGGAGCAATATCCGTGCCTCCCAAGCTGATTGTTCCGCTATCCACATCGTAAAATCCTGCAGCCAGATTCGCTACCGTACTTTTACCGCCTCCGGATGGTCCGACAAGAGCTGTTACCTGCCCTTGTTTTGCGGTAAATGTCACATCCTTCAAAACAGGTTTGCCCGGTTCATATGCAAATTTTACATGGTCAAACTTAAGATCATATCCATCTGTATGGTAACTTGTCTGTTTCTTTTCTTCTTTATACTCCTGAATTTCTTTCAACCGTTTCACCTGAAGCTCTACTGAAAACAATTCTGCCATATTCGTCATTGCCCGGATAGCGGATCATACAGTCTGGAAGCAGCAATCAGAAACAAAATATAAGAAAACAGGTTAGTCTGCCCATGTATCATCAGCATATTTCCAACCACAATGACAGTTGCCAGTCCAAGACGTAAAAACATCTGCCCGCAAGTCACAAGACTTGCTGTCAGCATTTCTGATGAAATCTGGGATTTTTCTGCTGCATCCATCTTCTTATCAAGCTTTTTAAGATAACTTTCTTCCTGATTACATGCTCGGATATCCGGTACTGTTTCCAGACATTCCTGAATCCCATCTGCCAGTTCCAGTTTTGCATTTATATGTTTCTGTGCCTGTTTTTCCTGTACTTTTCTTGATAGTAGAACAATTGCAAATGCCACAGGAACTACCCACAGAAGCGCAAGTCCCATTCTCCAGTCATAGATCAGAAGTGCCAGACATACAAGCAATGTGGATACAACTGAGCCCCAGGATCTGTGGGACTGTATGTGAAAAAGCATGCTCAAACCCGGCACAATCTCCCATAATTGTATTGGTCAGATCTGAGAGATTACGTTCCTGAAAGAATCGAAGCGGCAATGTCCTAAGTTTCTCTGCAAGTGCAATTCTGCGGCGTTCGCTTTCCTCATAAGTTCCCATATACGTTACGGTATACTGGAGATAATGCATCATATATATAACAACCAATATAATAATTCCCACTAAAGCATACATCCATATATTCCCGCTGAATTTTTCTCCACTTAACAGCGGTGATAAAAAAGCATCTAACACGCATGCCAGAAGTACGACCGGAAGCATTAAACTTATATTTGCCAGAATAGAATACAGGATACCTTTTTGCAGATCTTTTGCTCCCTGTCTGCTTAATGCATATTTTTTCTGAAAATATTTCATGTCTAATCTGCCTCCTTTCCAACTTTCCACTGAATGGATGTCTGATAATCTCTCCACATAGATGCATACTTCCCATTTAATTCAAGAAGTTCTTTATGAGTTCCACGTTCTCGTATTTTCCCATCTTCAAATACGAGAATCTGATCAGCGTTCTGTATCGTTGACAGCCGGTGTGCAATCATAAGAACTGTTTTTCCTGCGGTCAGTTCTTCAAATGCCAGTTGGATCTGATGTTCATTCTCCGCATCCGCAAATGCTGTAGCTTCATCCAGCACAATGATCGGCGCATCTTTTAGGATTGCCCTTGCAAGTGCAATCCTCTGATTTTCGCCACCGGAAAGATAAGTTCCTCCATTCCCCACAATAGTATCTAAACCTTTTGGAAGGCGCTCAACAATTTCTTTACATTGAGCTGCTTCTAACGCCTGCATAACCTCTTCTCTTGTTGCTTCCGGCCTTGCTGCACGGATATTCTCTAATAAAGTATCCTTGAACAATCTGGTATTTTGAAACACAAAAGCAATCTGATCCATCAAAACACTTTTACTTATATCTTTGACATTAACGCCTCCTACCAGCACTTTTCCATCGCAGACATCATAAAATCGTGGAATAAGTTTGGCAGCTGTAGATTTTCCGCTTCCGGAAGCACCTACAAGCGCCACTGTTTTTCCAGCCGGCACTTCGAATGTAATTTCATCAAGTGCTTTCACTTCTGTTCCCGGATAACAGAAAGACACTTTTTCAAATGCTACCGATGCATCTTTCGGTTCCTGTAAACTTCTTCCATCCGGCAATGGCTGTTCATTCAAAATCTCCTCAATACGGGTTATTGCACTTTTTGCAGCCATCAACTGTTCACTTGCGAACATGATCCGATTCATCATCGTTGTGCAAATTGGAGCAAACAAACTATAAAACAAAAAGTCTAAAAGTATATTCTGATATGCTGCCTCTCCTGTTACAGCCCCTAAAATCATACCCGCAACCGGAATCAGTAAAATAAACATACTATTCAGTGCCACATTAAAACCAGTCATTGGAATCCGGCATTTCAGAGCATATCCGGAAGCATATTTTTCATACTCTTCAATCGCAGCATGAAAATTCTTAAAAGAATAGACTGTCTGCTGAAATACTTTGACAACCGGAATTCCACGAATATATTCTACTGCCTCTTTATTCATGTTCTCCAGTGCTGTCATATATCCTTCCATAAAATGGGCATTATCCCCGCCCATCATTTGTTTCAGGAAGAAAACACTGATTCCCATAGGAACCAGACAACAGATTCCCAGCCGCCAGTCAAAAATAAAAATCAATACCAGTACAGCAACCGGCATCACAACCGCCCCTGTCAGATCTGGAAGCTGATGTGCCAGAAAATCCTCTGTGAGTCCTGCATTATCATCTATGATTTTTCGCAGACGTCCGCTTGCATTTTGGCTAAAATACCCAAGCGGCAATGTCACTATATGATGTATCGCTGCCTTTTTCATATTGGTGGCTGTACGAAATGCAGCAAGATGCGAACAACAAAGTGCGATAAAATACAGAAAAATACTTAAAGCAGAGAAAAAAACAGCCCACCATGCGTATGCACTGCTGCCTGAAGCAAGTCTGACATTTCCTCTAAGCAATGCATGTAATATATCACGAATCACAAACCATATACAGACGAACGGCAGCATGGACAGCACCGTACTAATTCCGGCAAGAATCATTCCCACCACGGTAAGCCAATGTCTGTTCCCTGCATATTGGAACATTTTTGATATTTCAGAATCTTTTTTCATATCAAATTACCTCTTTTCATACGATTGGCAGGATCTGATTTCTTCTCAGATCCTGCCAAAATTGTTTTATTCAGACAGATTTTCTTTGCAAAAAAGTTCTATACAGTTCTCAACCATTGTCTGATCATAGTCTGTTGAAATACCTGAACCAAGCCAGTATGCATAGTCCCCTTCATCATATTTTCCAAGTGCCTCCAAATCACTGCCGTAGCGCAATTCAATATGATAGGTTGTATCATTTGTATCCGGTGCTATGCAGAAATAAGTAAATTCGCCTGACTCTGCATCATCACTTTCAAATTCGTATAACCCACGTACTTCTTCCATTCCAACATAATGATATGTATGAGAAAAGATTTCTTTTTCCTTCTGAATCATATCCCTTGATTACTGAATCCGAGCCATCAAATTCCAGCTTATTTACCCCTTCTGTAAAAGAGCAGTCATAAACACCATTGCCATCTTTGTATGCTTCTACTGCTTCTTCTCCATACATTGTTCCTGAAACCATGGATGCTAACTTCTCATATGCTGCCTCCGCATTTTCCTCACCAACCAACTCCGTACAATCATCAATCCAGATCTGCTGATATTTTTCATCAAGAATGACTGGCCAGAGTTCCTGATAGGAACCTGTCAAGTCAACCAAAAGCTGTTCTGCAGCATCCTGATTTTCATCTGTCTTCTGTTTCTGGTCTGTCTTATTTGTACTTTCTGTAACAGTTGCTGTACCTGTACTTTCTGCTGATGTAGAATTACCACAACCAACTAACATTGAAAATGACATTGCAATTGTTAAAAATAATGTTAAAAGTTTTTTCTGCTTCATGAGCTGCCTCCTTAAATAAAAAATGTTGTAGTTAGATTTTTCTAACTACAACGCATATTTTATAAATTCCCATATAAAATCTCAATTACTAAACAGACTCTTTTTCTATCCATTCAGACTTTCCTGTGTCTTTTTCTTACGATATTCTGTTGGTGGCATACCGTATTCTGTACGAAATGCAGATGTAAATTTGTTCGGATTCTGATAGCCAATTTGTAATGCTATCTCTCCGATTGTAAGCTTATTTTCTTT
>NZ_JAYFUY010000070.1:0-17662 GCF_059933065.1 Blautia sp. HA3515
ATTACCTCTTTGCTTTAAATTATATTTAATAAGAACATTTTTATACGTAATAGCATATTTCTTATTTACAAGTCGGTATGTTCCAGCTATTATAAATCTAGGATTATTTGAGGTGGTAAATTTCGTTGCAACCACGCACCCTATGGGTTAAAAGAGATGCAGGAGCCGCGACGCCTGCCAAATAATCTCTTTCATCTATAAATGCTCTGTTCTGAATGGATAGGGCTTTTTATTTTGCAATAAACATAATCAGGATCTATACTTTGCTAATAATTTTTCCCAGGGTTTATAGCCTTTCATATAAGCAAAGTCTACTTCATTTTGGAAGCCCGCAATCAGTTCTTTTTTCATTTCTTCAGCATATGGATTTTCTACATCTTGGAATTTTATATGTTTATATAATCTTGATTTCTGAAAATCACAGATTGTATCGACATTCTCTAGCAGTTGTTTTACTACCTTAAAAGTATCTTCTACATTTTGTTCTGCCACTACAACATTAAACATTGTTGCGCATTCATTGTATTTTCCCATTTCAAAAACACCTGCTAATGCACACATTTTCTCGGCCAGGAACCTTGCGGATTTATGATCTTTCTTGTCAAGAGCCTTTGTGATCATCATGCCAAAGGCAAGATTCAAAGTAGTATACTCTGAAAGAATTATATTTTCCAGCTTTTCATATGCTTCTTCTGTTTTTTCCTGTTCCATGTATAATTGTCCAAGCCTTAGTTTTTTCATGGGATCATAGTCAGAAAAATAGTTCAGATATTTTTCTGCCATTTTATAATTCCCTTTTCGCAAGTAAAATCCGAACAAAGAATCTGCCGCATGGTGCTGGATTTTTTCATCCTTGTCATTTACGTGCCATTTCGTACCAGGAATTAATCTGTTCGTCGTACTTATCGGGATTCTCACAATGACCTATGATTCTTCGCGAGTCAAGCATCACCGCCACCTGCCAGATGAGCATGTTGCAGTTAGGGTAATCTTTTATGATATTTACTGCCCATTGATAGGTCTTTTCATAACCTTCTGCTGAAAACATTTTGTCCATTTCCTGCATAAGTTCTGTAATTTCAACGTCTGCCAGATTTTCATGAAAAGACAACAGGGTATCAAGGGAAATATGTAGCAGCCTTGCAATAGGTGCTAACAGTTCAATATCTGGATTGGAATTCCCGTTCTCCCATTTATTCACCGCTGGAGTAGTTACTCCTAAGCGATTCGCCACTTCTTCTTGAGTGTAACCTAATTCTTTTCTATATTTTTTGATTACATTTCCAATATTCATCCTTATTTTCTCCTGCTTGAAATTCCAAAAGCTTTTGTGATTAAATCATAGCAGGATTGGAAATTGGACACAATTGAATTGTTGTTAAATAAAATTTATATTTTTTAACTGATGGGAAAGTTGATCGTGATCAGCCGTTTGGATTTTGGTGGCATATCCTAACAAAAGGAATCATGAAGGCTGTGTTTTGCGATATTTTGAATGTCCCCCTGGTCACCAATTAATTAATTATGCATATTCTAACAGCAGAAGTCTTTAAAGGAGTATCTGCATGAAAAATAAAAAATGGATTTCACTGGCGGCAGCAGTCGTCCTGACGGTAACTGCGCTGCCAATGACAGTATTTGCTGTGAAGAAAGACAGCACGGAAGAGAAGCTTACTAAGGTTACTTTAAATGAAGTAGCACATTCAATCTTTTATGCACCGCAATACGTGGCAATTGAAGAGGGATATTTTGCGGAAGAAGGGCTGGATCTGACGCTGGTAACTGGGTTTGGTGCGGATAAGACTATGACTGCTGTCATTTCCGGTGAAGCAGATATTGGCTTTATGGGGGCTGAGGCATCTATCTACGCCTATCAGGAAGGAGCTACTGATCCGGTCATGAATTTTGCCCAGCTAACCCAACGGGCTGGAAATTTCCTTGTAGCAAGGGAAGAAATGCCGGATTTTACATGGGATGACCTGAAAGAAAAAAAAGTTCTGGGTGGCCGAAAAGGCGGTATGCCGGAAATGGTTTTTGAATATATCCTACGAAATAACGGTCTTAATCCGGAAACAGATCTTACCATAGACCAGAGTATTGATTTTGGCTCAACAGCAGCTGCCTTCACAGGGGATACCTCTGCGGACTTCACCGTGGAATTTGAACCCTCTGCTACTTTGCTGGAGCAGGAAGGGGCCGGATATGTGGTAGCATCCCTTGGTACAGATTCCGGATACGTACCATATACCTCTTACAGTGCTAAAGCCAGCTTTTTAGAAGATCATCCGGAAACCATACAGAAATTTACAAATGCCCTGCAAAAAGGTATGGATTATGTAAGCACCCATTCACCAGAAGAAATTGCCACTGTGATTGCCCCTCAGTTCCCGGAAACTGACCTGGCAACCGTAACTGCTATCGTAACCCGATACCATCAGCAGGATACCTGGAAAGATAACCTTATTTTTAATGAGGAAAGCTTTCAGCTGCTCCAGGATATCCTTCAGGATGCAGGGGAGCTTTCCAGGCGTATAGAATATACAGATCTTGTAACTACCAGCTTTGCCCAAAAGGCGGCTTCATAAAATACACAATCTTTATTTTCCATTTTGACGAAACCTTATTAGTTTCTTTTCGTCAGATTGACAAGAAACCGCTAAAAACTTTGTACGATTCTTCCCTAGTCCTTCCAAAAGGTTTTCGCTATACTATCACTATAAAAGAACGCAAATTCATGTAACTAAATAATAAAAACCAATATAACTGTGAAGATACCAAGCAGTTATAAACAAAGGATGTTGGAGGAAGAATCATGGCAAGCTTATCATTACAGCACATTAACAAAACTTATCCAAACGGCTTCCAGGCTGTTAAGGATTTTAACCTTGAAATTGAAGACAAAGAGTTCATCATCTTTGTAGGACCTTCCGGATGTGGTAAATCTACTACTCTTCGTATGGTTGCAGGCCTTGAGGAGATCACCAGTGGTACATTAAAGATCGGTGATAAGGTTATGAACGATGTTGAGCCTAAAGATCGTGATATCGCAATGGTATTCCAGAACTACGCTCTGTATCCTCATATGACCGTATATGATAACATGGCTTTCGGACTGAAGCTTCGTAAAGTTCCGAAGGATCAGATCGACAAAGCAGTTAAAGAAGCAGCAAGGATCCTTGACCTTGAGAAACTTCTTGACCGTAAACCAAAGGCTCTTTCCGGTGGACAGAGACAGCGTGTTGCCATGGGTCGTGCAATCGTTCGTAATCCTAAGGTATTCCTTATGGATGAGCCTCTTTCCAACCTGGATGCAAAGCTTCGTGTACAGATGCGTATCGAGATCTCCAAGATCCATCAGAGACTGGGTGCTACAATCATCTATGTAACACATGACCAGACAGAGGCTATGACTCTTGGTACCAGAATCGTAGTTATGAAAGATGGTGTTGTTCAGCAGGTTGATACACCACAGAACCTGTATGAGAAACCAGGCAACCTGTTCGTAGCAGGATTCATGGGATCCCCGCAGATGAACTTCCTGGATGCACAGATCGTAGAAAAAGGAAATGACCTGATCGCCAAGATTGGTGAGAATGATGTTGTTATTCCAGCAGCTAAAGCTAAAGTTCTTAAAGAGAGCGGCTATGTAGGAAAGACTGTTGTACTTGGTATCCGTCCAGAGGATATTCATGATTCCCAGATGTTCATCGAGGCTTCTCCAAGTGCTCCAATGACATCTACAGTTAAAGTATACGAGCTTCTTGGTGCTGAAGTATTCCTGTACTTCGATGTAAACGGCACACAGGTAACAGCACGAGTTGACCCACGTACTACTTCCAAGACAGGCGACGCTATCAAATTTGCATTTGATATGGAGAAATCTCATTTCTTTGATAAAGAGACAGAGCTTGTTATCTGCAACTAATAAGTAATTGATTTAGCCATCAATATAAACCTATGATAAAGGCGGTTGTACCTGTTCGTGACATTCACGAAAAGACAGGTACAGCCGTTTTTTACTATAAAAGTCCCGGACAGCAGCCATGAATGAGCCATGCTTGCATGAGCGAATTCCTGGATATTGGACGGACTAAACTGTATGAGCGTTCCTTCATTTTTTCTTTTTTGATCCATTATTTTATGATATACTATGTTCACAGGGTTCAAAACCCTATATTCAATCCGCTAAAAAGTGAGGACACACCTGATGAAAGTATTTCAAGTTTTACAGAAATGCCTGAATGACTGGAAGAATATCAGCCACCTTGATTTCTGTCTGGTGGATTCAGATGATAAAATATGTGTGACTACCTGCAGCCGTCAGCTTCCTTCATCCAAAAAATTAGAAGATTTCCGAGAAAGCGATGCGCTTTGTCTTTCCAATACCAGCTGTTCCCTGTACAAAATCATGGATAATCAGCAGTTGGCCTACGTCCTGATCCTATGGGGAACAGATCCTTCTGCCTCCACCATTGGAGAACTGGCTGTGTGCCAGATTGAAAGCCTGCTCACCGCATATGCTGAAAAAAGCGACAAAAATGTATTTATGCAGAATCTCCTTCTTGGTAATTACGGCGAGATCGATGCATTTAACAAAGCCAAAAAGCTGCATATCTCCACCTCTGTCAGAAGATGCATTTTCCTTGCAGAAACAAAGCAGAACAAAGACGAGAATGTACTTGCTACCATCCGCAACATTTTCTCTGCACGTACCAGAGATTTTATCACTGCCCTGGATGATTCAGGGATCATTATCATTCATGAGCTGCAGTCCACTGAAGAATTCCAGGATATGCGGCGTGTGGCACATATGCTGGTAGATATGCTGAATACAGAGGCCATGACATCTGCCTGGGTATCCTACAGCAATCTGACGGACAACATCCATCACCTGCCCTCTGCTTACAAAGAAGCCAAAACAGCTCTGGAAGTAGGTAAGATCTTTTATGCCCAGAAAAATGTTTTTGGCTATAACCGTCTTGGGATCGGCCGTCTGATCTATCAGCTTCCTGTAGAGATCTGCGAAATGTTTATAGATGAATTTTTCAAAGAAGAAACCCTGGATTCCATTGATGACGAAACGCTTGCTACCATCCGCACTTTTTTTGAAAACAATCTGAATCTTTCCGAAACCTCAAGGCAGCTTTACGTCCACAGAAATACTCTGGTCTACCGCTTTGAGAAGCTCCAGAAAAAGTTTGGCCTGGATATCCGTACCTTTGAGGATGCGCTTACCTTTAAGCTGGCCATGATGGTGGTGGATTATATTAAATATTCCCAAAATCTCAAATGATCTTTAAGCAAAAAGGGGCTGGCAATATACCAGTCCCTTATTTTTTCAGAAGCATCAGATGTTCCGGTGGCAAATATAAATATGCGGGAAGATTCTTTCCTGGATCCTCTCCAAAAGAATTCTTTGGACGCATCCACCACAGGCTTCCTCCATCTTTCAGCCTAGGATTCTGCACCAGGCACTGATGCTCAAAGGTAGTTTCTATGTATTCTGTTACTTTCACAGGCATGCAGTTCTCGCCCTCTTCTTCTCTTGGCATGAGCCAATGCCCACGGATCCCTACCAGGAAATATCAGCGGGTACCTGCTGCACGGTCCGAAGGCTGATCCCCCAGTCTGCTGCAAAAACATGGTGGCTGTCAATTCTTTCTGCAGCAGAATAATTCTTACATCCTGTAAGCCTGGCTGCCTCTATCAGTCCTGGATTCTCAAAGATCTGACGGGTATTTCCTATTGTGAGAGTCTTCCCATCCTTTAACAGGATCAACTGGTCACAAAATCTAAAAGCCTCATCCCTGCTATGGGTAACAAGAAGCATATCTCCAGGATAATCCTTCAGGAACATCTGCATATCTCTCTGAAGCACATCCTTTAAATAACCATCCAATGCAGAAAAAGGCTCATCCAGAAGAATCATCTCAGGCTCCCCTGTCATCATCCTGGCAAGTGCCACTCTCTGCTGCTGCCCGCCGGAAAGCTGAGAAGGCAGATGATCCTCCAGTCCTTCCAGGTGATATCTTGTAATATAATCCTGAACCTTTTTATCCCGTTCCTGTTTATCTTTTCCTCTATATCCGCATGCAATATTCTCTTTAACTGTCATAGTTGGAAAAAGGGCATAATTCTGAAATAAATATCCAATCCTGCGCTGCTGGGGTTTCAGATTGATCTTCTGGTCTGAATCAAAGATCGTCCTTCCATTTATAACTATCCTGCCTCTGTCCGGTGTCTCGATCCCGGCAATACAACGCAAAGTTATACTTTTCCCACTTCCGGACGCTCCCAGGATCCCCATGGTGGCACAAGTGCTGTCGAACTTCACACGCAGGGAAAAGCCTTTAAAGTCTTTTTCGATATCAATACTTACCGCCATTTAGATCCACCTTCTTGTCTGCATTCCCTTACCGGAAATAATATTGATCACTGCAACGATCACAAAGGAAAGCACCAGAATGATCGCCACCCAGAAACCAGCTTTATCGTAATTACCGGCTGCTGTCTCTGCAGCTATAGCCACAGAAACCGTTCTGGTCTTTCCCAGAATATTCCCTGCCAGCATGGATGTGGCACCATATTCTCCGATGGCTCTCGCAAAAGCCAATACAGTACCGGAAACGATTCCAGGTCTTGCAGCAGGCATGATCACCTTCCAGAAGATCCGGCCTTCGCTCATCCCAAGGGTACGGCCTGCATAGATCAGATTTACATCTACCTGTTCAAAGGCGGCTCTTGCATTACGGTACATCAAAGGAAAGGCGATCACAGATGCAGCAATCACACACCCGGCCCAGCTCTGTACGATCCGTATATCAAAGCTGTCCATCAGAAACCTTCCAAAAGGTCGGCGCAGACTGAAAAGCATCAGCAAAAAGAATCCTGCAACTGTCGGCGGAAGCACCAAAGGCATTGTAAGGATCCCATCCCAGATCCCTTTAGCCGCCGGACGCAGCTTCATGATCTTCCTTGCGCAGAATACGCCTGCAAAAAAAGCGATCACTGTAGCTACAAATCCGGTTTTTAAAGAGATCCACAAGGGACTCCAGTTAATGTTCTGCAACATATGGGGTAAATCCATACTCTTCAAAAACTTTCAGTGCATCCTCAGTCTGAAGGTATGCATAGAATGCTTCTGCTGCTGCCTTCTCATCATCGTCTGCACTTTCGTTCTTGATCAGACCAATAGGATAAAGAACAGGTGTATCCAGGCTGTCTTCCGGAGCTTCTGCAATAATCTCTACAGAATCTCCCATAGAAGCAGCATCTGTAGCGTAAACAACGCCTACTTCATTACTTCCCTCGCTGACAGCAGTAAGCACTTCTGTTACGTTCCTGCCTTCATTGATCTCCATCTTCTCCACATCATCCATAATGCCCAGATTAGTAAAGATCTCTCTTGCATACTGGCCTACCGGTACATCCTCTCCTGCAAGTGCAATATTCTCTGCCTCGGTAATATTCTCAAAACCAGTCACCTTAGTCTCGCTGTCCTTTGGTTTGATCAGAACAACTTTATTCTCAAGAAGGTCTACAACAGAATCCTTGCTCTGCAAGCTCTTCATCCACAAGTGCATTCATCTGCTTGTCTGCTGCTGAAAAGAAAAGATCACAGGGGGCTCCGCTCTCAATCTGAGTCTGAAGTGTACCTGAACTGTCAGCATTGTACTCAACGGACACCTCCGGATGAAGCTTTTCAAAATCCTTCTGGATCTCTTCCATGGAATTACTCAGGCTGGCTGCTATAAATGCATATACATCTCCCTTCAGTTCATCAGAGTCAGATGCTGCCATTACGTTTCCCGGCATAAGACCTATACACATCACACCTGTCAGCATAGCCGCTATCATCTTTTTTCTCATGTCACTCTCTCCTTTGTTGTGTTTTGTTCGGTTTAGTTCCGTTTCATTTATTTTAAACAATTATCAAATCCTTGTCAATTCATTTTGACCGTGTTATCATAAAACAAAACAGAAAACGAGGGATCATTATGAAACTTAGTGCACGAAATCAGTTAAAAGGAAAAGTAATCAATATCAACAAGGGAGCTGTAAATTCCATTGTTTCCATCGACATCGGAGGTGGGAATATCATCACAGCTACCATCTCCTGTGCTGCAGTAGAAGAACTAAATCTGAAAGTAGGCTCAGACGCTTATGCGGTGATCAAGGCAACAAATGTAATGGTGGGAATTGATGAGTAGATTCTATACAGCCCTGGAAATTGCTGAAAAATTAAAAATAAAAAAGACAACCGTATATGAGCTGATCAAGAGAGGAGATCTACAGTCCTCCAAAGTAGGAAAACAGCTCCGTATCAGCGAAGAACAGCTGGATGAATATTTAAACAGGACAGAAACCAGGGAGTCTTTGCATGTTCCCACTTTTCAGCCTGAAAGTTCCGTGCTGAAAAGAGATTACCTTCTCCATTCCAGCGGCCTGATCCTCAGCGGACAGACAACCCCTGCCTTGGAACTGCTTCTTTCCCGTATGGCAGCCCATCCTCATGGAATGCCGGTTCTTCAGTCTCACCTGAATTCCTACAATGGACTATATTCCCTGTATTTCGGAAAGGTTCACGCAGCAGCTGTAAGTATGAAGCCTGAAGAAGCTTCCTGCCTTGTTCCCGGAGTCCCTCTGGCATTTGTATGCCTGTACCATTTTCCGATAGGTTTTTATGTTCTTCAGGATAATCCCAAAGGAATCTTTACCTTTCAGGATCTACTGTGAAGATGTGATCCTTGCCAACCGTGAAAAGGGCAGCACCCGCAGGATTTTCCTGGACCATTCCCTTATGGAGGCAGGTGTGGACACTGACAATATTTCCGGATATCTGAATGAACTGGTATCTGATCTTTCCACTGCCTCTGCTGTTCTTTCCAGACGGGCGGATGTAGCACTTGGGGAAGAAGCGGTAGCCAGAACCACTCCCGGCCTTTCCTTCCTGCCCATGGGAATACTGCCTATGTACCTTGTCCTGGAAGCTTCTTCTCTGGATAAACCAGGCTTTGCAACGCTTCTGGAGATCATCCGGTCTGAAAAGCTTCCTGTCTGACCTTTTTGGCCAGACAGGCTACGATGTAACTCATACCGGTGAAATTTTATATCTTTAAATCCTATATGTGGATCATCGATCTGCTGCTCCTGTATTACAGGATATACAAACCATCTTTTTGCATATATAGTATTACAGCCCCACACTTCCTGTGCGGGGCTGATTTATATGATCACATCTGTTATTTACTGCCAGTTTCCATCTTCGTCCCAGATAATATTATCGCTCCAGTTCTCAGATCCGTCACTGCCGTCACCAGGGTCATAATCAATATCACCGCCGCCCTGATTAGCGTCACCACCTGTACTGCCACTGTTGTCTGTGCCGGTATTACCGCCCTGGCTGTTTCCTCCTGTGGTGCCACTGCTGTCCGGGTATTCTGTCCGCCATTGCCACTATTATCTGTGGTTCCCTGACTGCCATTGCCGCTATTATCTGTGGTTCCCTGACTGCCATTACCACTGTTGTCGCCAGACTGGCTGCCTCCGCCATTAGAAGAACCATTGCTCTGATCGTAATAATAAATACCTTGCTCCGAAGAACTCACGTCCATACCGGAAGTATCTTCAGTACCTGTGCTGGAAGAACTGTCCTTTGTATTCTTCTCACTGTTGGAGCTTTTACTTACATAAGTCAGATATACGATCCCCTGATCAGTATCCAGACGCAGGGATGCAGTCTCCATATCAGACAGATCTGCTCCATCAATCTCATATGTATTACCATTCTCATCTGTAAGGCGCATATCATAAGTAACCCCTTCGCCTGTCTGAGGGGTATAATACATCCTTACTTTCTCTGAAGCATGCACAGAAGATTCACTTGGGATCAGACTGTTTCCCCAGTCCTCATTGCCAGATACCCGAAGATACAGCTTACGGAACTGCTTATCTGTATTGTTGGAAAGGTAAATAAACTTGGCCTCTGAAGTCTTCTTTCCAATCATTTTAGGTGCCGGTGTAACCGTAGGCGTAGGTGCCGGGGTTGGAGTCGAGGTAGGTGCAGGGGTAGCCGTAGGTGCCGGGGTAGGTGTTGGATCTGCAACAGGCTCACTTTTTCCACAGCCTGAAGCCGCCGCCAGCATAGTCCCTATGGTAAGCAGAACAACGATTTTTTTGCGTTTCATTATGATCACTCCTCTTTATATATCCAGGGCTGTCGCATTCAGTCCTTATTCTTTGGCCCATCCTAAAACACAGGAAACCGCCTTTTTCCAGGTCTTAAGAAGCTGTTCTCTTTTTTCTTCGGTAATAGATGGTGAAAAAGTTCTCTCCATATTCCAGTTCTTCTGTATCTCGCTGCTGCCCTTCCAAAATCCGGTGGCAAGGCCTGCCAGATAAGCAGCCCCCAGGGCAGTTGTCTCTATACATCCCGGACGTACTACCTGTGCATCCAGAAGATCTGCCTGAAACTGCATCAGGAAATTGTTGGCGCTGGCCCCACCATCTACCTTCAATGTATTCAGATGGATCCCTGAATCCTTCTCCATAGCAAGGATCACATCATGCACCTGATAGGCCAGGGATTCGACTGTAGCACGGATCAGATGTGCCTTCCCGGCCCCTCTGGTCAGTCCCAGGATCGCACCTCTTGCATACTGATCCCAGTAAGGAGCTCCAAGTCCTGTAAAAGCAGGAACTACGTACACTCCATTTGGTATCTGACACAGACAGACAATATTTCTCGGAAGCAGCAGCATTCTCCAAAAGCCCAGCTTCATCTCTGAGCCACTGGATAGCAGCCCCTGCTACAAATACACTGCCCTCAAGGGGCATATCCAGGCGTACCATCTGCATTCACTGCCATAGTCGTCAGAAGTCCGTGACTGGACTCTACCATCTGATCTCCTGTGTGCATCAGAAGAAAGCATCCTGTGCCATATGTATTCTTTACATCTCCCGGTTTGAAACAACACTGGCCAAACAAAGCTGCCTGCTGATCTCCTGCTGCACCTGCAATAGGGATCCTGCCGCCGATCAGCTTCTCATTGGTGTAACCGTAGATACAGCTGCTTGGCCGTACCTGTGGAAGCATGGAAAATGGTATCCCGAAGTAATCCAGGATCTCCTGATCCCAGTGCTTCTCATGGATGTTAAACAACATTGTTCTGGAAGCATTGGTGTAATCTGTTACATGTACTTCCCCTTTGGTCAGCTTCCATATCAGCCAGGTATCTACTGTACCAAACAAAAGATTACCCTTCTGTGCTTCTTCTCTTGCCCCTTCCGTATGATCCAGGATCCAGCAGATCTTGGTAGCTGAAAAATAAGCATCCGGGGATCAGTCCTGTCTTATGTCGGATCACATCTGAGAAGCCATCCTTTTCCAGCTTCTCGATCATATCTGCAGTACGTCTGCACTGCCATACGATTGCCGGATAAACCGGCTTCCCTGTACGTTTGTCCCAGACGATAGTCGTTTCACGCTGATTGGTAATACCAATGGAATGAATATCCTCTGCATCTGCGCCGATCTGCCCCATTGCCTCTATGGCAACCGACAGCTGAGAGGACCAGATCTCCATAGGATCATGCTCCACCCAGCCTGGCTGAGGATAATGCTGTGTATATTCTTTCTGGGCAACACTGCACATCCTGCCCTCTCTGTCAAACAGGATGCACCGAGAACTGGTCGTTCCCTGATCCAGTGCCATAATATATTTCCCCATTGCAGGATAACCTCCTTATGCCAGAAGTGTTTTACCGATAAAGTAGCCAAGCACCAATACGCCAAGAACGATCCTGTACCAGCCAAAGGCCTTGAAATCGTGGCGTTTGATATATCCCATCAGGAATTTGATGGCCAGGATAGACACCACAAATGCCACTACCATTCCTGTAAGCAGGATGATCACCTCTGTGGAGGTAAATTCAAAACCAAATTTCACAATCTTCAGAAGGCTGGCTCCAAACATAACCGGAATCCCCAGGAAAAATGTAAACTCAGCAGCTACAGTCCTGGAAGTACCCAAAAGAATCCCGCCAATAATGGTAGATCCTGATCTGGAAGTACCTGGGATCAGGGACAGCACCTGAAAGCAGCCAATGAGAAATGCTGTCTTAAAAGACATCTCCTCAAGACTGGTACAGGATGCCTTTCTGTTCTTATTGTAGTTCTCAATTACAATGAAAAGTATACCAGTACGCAATAAGCGCAATGGCTACCACCACGTAATTCATAAATTTCTCTTCAATCAGATCATTAAAGGGAAGACCAATGATAATAGCAGGAAGGCAGGCAACAATGATCTTGAACCACAGAACCCATTTTTCCTTGTCGCAGAATCTTTCCCTGAAAATAAGAATAGGCTGTGCCCATCCCGGCTTGTGGCTGATAGCTGCCCTGGTCCGCTTTGACAGTGTCTTATTATAAAAAGGCCATAGCTTATGCCAGTACAAAACCACAACAGCAAGAATGGCACCCAGCTGAATCACAACCAGGAAAAGATCCTTAAAATCCTTGGTTACATTCAGATTAATAAATTCATCAACAAGGATCATGTGCCCGGTACTGCTGATGGGCAGCCACTCTGTGATCCCTTCAACAATCCCAAGGATCACTACTTTGAAAAATTCAATGATATCCATATGCTCCCCTTTCCGTTGTCTTCCTGAAAATAACGATCTGTCAGTTCATGGAAAAACGCCTGTCAAACAGTTATCTCTTAAAGTACAATAAGGACGGAGATAATTGGTTCCCCGTCCTTTTTGTTTACATTACATCATATTTCTTCTGCAAACCTGTAATTTGCATTTTTCGTAATCACTTAGTGTCTTTACAGTTGCGATCATTTTTGATCTGCTTTATCTTTTTGCAATAGTAGCGATATCGATCAAGGAAAGATTATGCACATCTGTATTTTCAAGACTGGTTACCAGTGCTTCTGCAGTATCAAGGCTGGTAAGCACATTCACGCCTGTTTCAATGGCATTTCGGCGGATCACAAATCCGTATTTCTGATGATCGATACCCTGTGGCGGAATATCAATTACAACATCGATCTTATGGCCAAGGATCAGATCCATCAGGTTGGGTGCCGGCTGCTCCAGCTTGTTGGTACGGATCACACGGATACCATTTTCCTTTAAGGTCCTTGCAGTTCCTCTGGTAGCGTAAATCCTGTAACCTAAAGCTTCAAATCTTCTTGCGATAGGCACTACATCCTGCTGCTCCTCATCCCTGACGGTAATGATCATATTCTTATGCTTCGGAAGACGGATGCCAGCACCAAGGAATGCTTTGTAAAGTGCCTCATTAAATGTTTCTGCAATTCCCAGACATTCTCCTGTGGATTTCATCTCAGGTCCAAGGCTGATATCTGCACCACGGATCTTTTCAAAGGAGAATACCGGCATCTTGATGGCAATGTGTTTTGCCTCAGGCTGCAGACCTGGTGTATATCCCATCTCTTTCAGCTTGTATCCAAGGATCACCTTGGTAGCCAACGGTACGATCGGAATCCCTGTTACCTTGCTGATATAAGGAACTGTACGGCTGGATCTTGGATTTACCTCGATCACATATACCTCATCCCCCAGTACGATAAACTGGATATTGATCATACCGATCACATGAAGGGCTCTTGCCAGCCGCCTTGTATACTCTGCAATGGTTTCTTTTGCTTTTTCACTGATGGTTCTTGCCGGATACACGGAAATACTATCCCCGGAGTGGATACCTGCACGCTCGATATGCTCCATGATTCCGGGGATCAGAATGTCCTCGCCATCACAAACCGCATCTACCTCGATCTCTTTTCCCATCAGATACTTATCTACCAGGATCGGATGCTCCTGTGCGATCTGGTTGATGATGCCGATGTATTCTTCCACATCCTCATCACTGACTGCAATACGCATACCCTGGCCGCCCAGAACATAGGAAGGACGAACCAGTACCGGATAACCAAGCTGGTTTGCCGCCTTTTTCGCTTCCTCTGCTGTAAATACCGTATGTCCCTTTGGTCTTGGGATCTGGCATTTTTCAAGGATCTCATCGAACAGCTCCCTATCCTCTGCAGCATCTACATTCTCTGCAGAAGTTCCCAGGATCTTCACACCCATTTTGGTAAGGGCTTCTGTCAGCTTAATGGCGGTCTGACCGCCAAACTGTACCACAGCACCATCCGGTTTTTCAATGTTTACCACATTCTCCACATCTTCCGGAGTCAGCGGCTCAAAATACAGCTTATCTGCAATATCAAAGTCTGTACTTACTGTTTCCGGGTTGTTATTTATAATGATGGTCTCATAACCTTCTTTTGCAAATGCCCAGGTACAATGAACAGAGCAGAAGTCAAACTCAATACCCTGACCAATACGGATAGGTCCTGAACCAAGAACAAGGATCTTCTTTTTGTCAGGTGTGGCAACAGCCTCATTCTCTGTGCCTTCATCTCCATACACAGAATAATAATATGGTGTTTCTGCTGCAAACTCTGCCGCACAGGTATCAACCATCTTGTAAGCTGCACGGATGCCATATTCTGCACGGAGTTCTTTGATCTGTGCCTCTGTCTTTCCTGTCAGACGGGCAACGATATAGTCAGGAAATTCCAGTCGTTTGGCCTCAAGCAGAAGCTCTTTTGTAAGCTTTCTGGTCTTCAGGGCTGTCTCCATACCTACAAGGATCGCCAGCTTGTCAATAAACCAGATATCAATCTGGGTGATATCATGAAGCATGGACTGTGGCATACCACGACGGATCGCTTCTGCCAGCTTCCAGATCCTGCGGTCATCTACGATCTCCAGTTCTTCCAGAAGCTCTTCATCTGTCAGCTGTGTAAAGTCATAAGACATCAGGCTGTCCACATGCTGCTCCAGAGAACGGATTGCTTTCATCAGGGCGCCTTCAAAATTATGGCATATACTCATAACCTCTCCGGTGGCTTTCATCTGGGTGGTCAGCGTTCTCTTTGCAGTAATAAATTTATCAAATGGAAGCCTTGGGATCTTAACTACACAGTAATCAAGCATTGGCTCAAAGCTTGCATAGGTTTTGCCTGTAATGGCATTTGGGATCTCATCCAGTGTATATCCAAGGGCGATCTTAGCAGCAACCTTTGCGATGGGATATCCGGTAGCTTTACTTGCAAGTGCCGAAGAACGGCTGACACGTGGATTTACCTCAATCACGCAGTATTCAAAGCTGTCCGGCTTCAGAGCATACTGCACATTACATCCGCCGGTGATGCCCAGCTCTGTAATAATATTCAGTGCAGAAGTACGAAGCATCTGATATTCTTTATCTCCCAATGTCTGTGACGGAGCAACTACAATAGAGTCACCTGTATGCACACCAACCGGGTCAATATTCTCCATGTTGCAGACAGTAATGCAGTTCCCTGCACCGTCTCTCATTACCTCATACTCGATCTCTTTCCATCCGGCAATGCACCGCTCTACCAGCACCTCACCTACACGGGAAAGGCGAAGACCATTCTCAAGGATCTCTCTCAGTTCATATTCATTGTGGGCAATACCGCCGCCACTTCCGCCAAGTGTATATGCAGGACGAAGTACTACAGGATAACCAATGGTATTTGTAAATGCCAGACCGTCTTCCACAGTCGTTACCACCTTGGATGCTGCAACCGGCTCCCCGATCTTTTCCATGGTGTCTTTAAATTCCTGTCTGTCCTCTGCTTTGCGGATCGTCTGGGCAGTGGTTCCGATCAGACGCACATTATGCTCTTTTAAAAAGCCTTTTTCGTCCAGTTCCATTGCAAGGTTCAAGCCTGCCTGGCCTCCCAGGGTAGGCAGAACACTGTCCGGCTTCTCTTTCAGGATCAGCTGCTCTACCACCTCTACAGTAAGCGGCTCAATATATACACGATCTGCAATGTCCTTATCTGTCATGATGGTAGCCGGATTGGAGTTCAGAAGAACAACCTCCATCCCCTCTTCTTTCAGGGAACGGCATGCCTGGGTCCCGGCGTAGTCAAACTCTGCAGCCTGCCCAATGATGATCGGTCCGGAACCGATCACAAGTACCTTTTTTATGTCATTGTTTCTTGGCATCAGTCATTTCCTCCCATCATTTTCATAAAACGGTCAAACAGATAACCTGAATCCTGTGGTCCGGGGCAAGCCTCCGGATGGAACTGTACAGTAAAAATATTCTTCCCAACGTATGCCATGCCTTCGTTGGTACCGTCATTAACATTGATAAATGCCGGCTGGGCAATATTTTTCTCTTCAAGTCCTTTTGCATCTACCACATATCCATGGTTCTGGGATGAAATATACACTCTGCCGGTTGTCAGATCCTTAACCGGGTGATTGCCTCCTCTGTGTCCGTATTTCATCTTGTAGGTATCTCCGCCGGTAGCCAGTGCCATCAGCTGATGTCCCAGGCAGATTGCAAAAATCGGCACATCTGAATCATACAGTTTTTTTACTTCTTTTATAATAGAAGTACATTCCTTGGGATCTCCAGGACCATTGCTGAGCATGATCCCATCCGGCTGAGCAGCCAGGATCTCCTCTGCACTTGTAAGTGCCGGATAGATCGTCACCTCACAGCCACGCTGGTTCAGTGAACGGGCAATATTTCTTTTTGCGCCAAAATCAAGAAGTGCCACCTTTGGGCCGTTTCCTGGCAGGATCTGCTTCTCACGGCATGTTACTTTCTCTACAACCTTGCCTGTAGTATATTTTTTTAATCTGGGGAGAATTGTGTCTAGGTCATAATTTTCATTGACTGTGATCATACCGTTCATTGTACCTTTCTCACGAAGGATCCTGGTCAATGCCCTGGTATCAATTCCGGATATACCTGGAATATCATGTTTGCTTAAGAAATGCTGTATTGTATCCACGCTTCGGAAATTACTTGGGATACGGGATAATTCACGTACAATAAAACCATCGATCCATGGCTGTCCTGATTCCTGGTCCTCATAACAGATACCGTAATTACCAATCAGGGGATAAGTCATACATACAGCCTGTCCGGCATAGGAAGGATCCGTCATTACTTCCAGATAACCTGTCATGGAAGTGTTGAAGACGATTTCACTGATAACTTCCCGGGTAGAACCAATACTCGTCCCTGTAAAAACATGGCCGTCTTCTAATATCAGAAATGCTTTCATACAATCTCCCTTTCTGTCGTCATACATATTCAAGAATACCTGCGCATTCTTGCTGCTCACCACCTGTAAAGGCGGGCGTCATTTCACATCTGATTTATCCTAAATCTTCAAGATTGTATCATAAGCCTTATCTTTTTTCAACAAAATTCAAGGCTAAAAATAATTCAGCTATGCCCAAAATAATATTGGAAATCCCCTGAAAACTGTACCTGCAGTTTTCAGGGGACACTGGTATCATCTTATTATATTCAAGTTGAGCAGTTTACTCACCACCTGAAAGAGGTGGGAATCTTCTCGACTGAGATAAAAAAAGAATGCAGGAGATGGGACTTGAACCCACACGATCTTGCGACCACAGGCACCTGAAGCCTGCGCGTCTGCCAATTCCGCCACTCCTGCATTTCATATCTTTCAGCCGCTCTTTGCGACTGCCTGATTATAATACCTCATTCCATTTGGAATGTCAACAGCTTTTTTTATTTTTTTTTATTTTTCTCGTTTTATTT
>NZ_JAYFUY010000071.1:0-14611 GCF_059933065.1 Blautia sp. HA3515
ACTCCGGCTACAGTAGCATTTTCCTATGCAATCCATATCGCTATTGGCGGTTTTGGAATGTATCTTCTCGCAGGACAGGAATTAAGTGAAAATGGTCAGAAATCGTCAGGAAAGCAGTGGGCAGGATTTCTGGTGGGGCTGTTGTATTGCTGCAGCGGTGTGTTTATAGGAAATGCCCAGCATATTATGATTATTATTTCTGCTACATGGATCCCATATGTATTTCTGTTTGTACGGTCTGCAATCTCTGAAAAAAAGCAGGTTATATTTGCGTTGGCAGCTGGTTTTTGTGCTGCCCAACTTCTTATGGGTGGATATCCGGAGATGTTTATGGATCTGTTTTTGTTCTTGATTCCATATACATCTGTATTTTTCATATTGTAAAAGAGCGGACAGCCGTAAAAAATCTGTTTGCTGCATTTAGAAAGCTTTTGTTGGTGTGTATATTTACTGTTTTGGCAGGAGCTGTTATTTTGTTTCCTTTTTTATGCAATATGTCATTAATTACAAGAGGAAATGGAGCAGGGGTCAGACCAGACGGTTATTCTTCAATGGCATTTCTGTCATTTGTATTTCCAAAAGTGGTTAAATTTATTGATTCCGGCGAAGCCAGCATGACGAATTATTATATGGGGATTATTACAGTATTGTTGCTTCCCATGGTCTTTGCCAGAAAACAAAAGAACAAGAAAATGTATTTTAGCCTTTCTGTAATTGCGTTTTTATTATGTTGGGGAAGAAATTCATTTATACATGATCTGTTGTATCGGTTTGTGCCGATGTATTCCAGTTTTCGTTTCCCTACATTGAACAGAGTTTTTGTAGCGGTGTTTGTGTTGCTTTGTTTTGCACCTGTATTGCAGGATATTTTTGAAACAGGAAAGATTTCAAAAAGAGTGTTGTTTTTTACGCTTGGATTATCTGTGGCAGTGCTTATCGCTGGAAGCACAGGATCTGTAATGGAATATCTGCATAACTTAAATGGTGCGGAGGATGCTGCAAGTATCAAAACATTTGCAGAGTCAGCAATGCAGCTTAGTGTAATATTGATTGCATATCTGGGAGTGTTTTATGTGGTGCGAACGGGCAGGTTGCAGGTTTATGGCGAAAAGGCCTGGTTGCAGGGATTGTTTTGATAGAGGTTTTTACATGGGCTTTGGGAGAAATGCCGATCACTATTGCAAAATATCCACAGGGACAGTATATGTGGCATCAGGGCACAAAAAGAGATATTGATTCGGAATTTAAGTCATACGAGAATCGACAGAGAGGCTGTAAATTTTGCCGGGCATTACCAGAAGTACCAGTGGAATGAATAATAAAGATCTTGTGTTTAATCAGACCTTTGATGAAGGCGGATATAGTTCAGTTTTGTTGAGTGCAACCAACGATTTTACACAGACATATTTTAGAAATATCATAGAGCAGAACCCGGAAGTATATTTCTCAAATCATGTGATCACGCCAGATGATATAAGTTATGATGAATGGGTTTTAAGAGGTGGAAATACACCGGAGCAGATATATACGGATCAGGGGCTGGAGGAACAAATCCAGGAATATCAGACATTAAATCCTGAGATTACAGCCCAGGATGTGTTAAATCTGACACAGACCGACAATGGGTTTGCAGTAGATGGAAACATGCAAGCTGGAGAGAATCAGACAGGAAAAGTCAGACTTTACTGGGATACAAAGGAAACGGATACCATTTCGATGGCAGTTGATTTCCTGGATAGTGAGGGCAATCATCAGGCAGTCAGTGGGGATTATACATTGACTGAGCAGGATGGACGTTTCTATACAGATATTTATTTCCCATCTTTGGATAAAGTGTATCAGCAGGCCAGTGTTACTATGGAGGGACAGGTTCCTGCTAATGCCGAACTGGTTCAGACAGAAAGAATGACCACAGATAATATTGTGGATGTTTCTTGGTTTGGATTTAACAGTATCCAGATGACTGTTGATGCACCAACAGAAGGTTACGTTACAGTTCTTCAGGCGAAACACAAAGGATGGACAGCCTATGTAGATGGCGAGAAAACTGAAATTGCCACAATTAATAACTGCTTTATGGGACTTCATGTATCAAAGGGAACTCATACGATCGTCATGAAATTCCGTCCGAAAGAATGGTTTATCGGGGGAGCAATATCTGTTTTATACGTGATTGCATTATTTGTAATGCTGATCAGGCGTGGCAGAAAAAAGAAAAATGTAAAATAAAAAGATGTATACTATTTTTATGAGGTATACAAAAACAGGTAAGGATATACGATATGAGAAAAAACAGGATAGAAATATTGACATCAAGATTAATATTCATTATGTATGCAATGATGATGATCTGGTTGCTGGCTCTTTTATTATTTTTTGAAAAAAGTAATTATTATGGTAAAGCAGATTATGTGATTTCGAATCTGTTGATTGTGATTGGTGCTGTAGTTGTTGGTATTCTGTATATAGGATTGAAAAAGCGGAATATTATAAAAGAATACAGCAAATCATTGAATTATGATCAAATAGCAAAAGTGACAGCAATATGTTTGCTTTTTGTACAGATTTATATTGCCTGGAATATTCTTTTTTTTGCAGGGTGGGATGCAGCTGGTGTGGTAAATGCAGCAAGGGAATTGGTACTTGGAGAACCATCTCAAATGTCTTCTTGGTATAATTTTTCAGTATATCCTAATAATCTGTTTATTGTATATGTGCAGGCTTTGCTGCTGGAAATTAACAAATGGATAGGTATCTTCAACGGAGATGCATTGTTAATGCCTATTGTGATCTTGAATTGTTTAATCAACACGATGTCATGCTATTTGGTATATAAGTGTGGACGTTTGTTTGTATCAAAAAAACATGCATTTTATGGGTTTGTTGCCACCGTCCTGATTGTTGGTCTGTCGCCATGGACTGTAGTGTGTTATTCAGATTCTTTAGGTTTGCTGTTTCCGATTTTGTGTTTTTATCTGTTTGTGAAACCATATGAAAAGAAATGGGAGAAGAATGTAGCAATGGCAGGAACCGCCATATTGGCGGGAATTGGATTTCAGATCAAACCACAGTGTGTGATTATGTTTATTGCAATAGTTCTTGTAGAAATCATATGGGGGATTGAGAAAAGGGACAGAAAAAGAACAGCATTAACGGTCATAGGATTGTTGGTTATTGTGATTGTTTTTTCTTCAGGAATACAGAAAAGTATTAAATATGCTTATAAAGCCGCAGGCAATGAACTGGATGATGAGGCAGCCTTCGGACTTCCGCATTTTTTAATGATGGGAATGAATGAAAAGTCAAATGGAGTTTATGCACCGGAAGATATAGAGTTTTCTTATAATATTTCATCAAAATCTGAACGAAATAAAAAGGATATAGAGCGGGCAATAAAGCGGATTCAGGATATGGGACCGCTGGGGCTGGCAAAGCATTTTTCAAAAAAGATGCTGGTATTGTTTAATGATGGAACCTTTGCCTGGGGCAAAGAAGGAAATTTTTATGCAGTAACGTATGATGAAGTTAATTCTGGTGTGTGTAGGCTTTTACGTTCATATTATTATGGGAATGAAGCTGTAAACCATGGAACTTTTCAGATGATTCAGAAGGTTATCTGGGTACTTATTTTGCTGAGCGCAGCATTCGGTGTAAGAAAAAATAGTAGATATATGAAAGAAGAGACAATTCTTATGCTTGCGGTTATTGGACTTACACTTTTTGAACTTTTATTTGAGGCAAGAGCCAGATATATTTATATATATGTACCAATATATTGTATATTGGCATCTATTGGATTTGAGAACATCAAGAATGTAATCAGGGAGAGGGGAAGAAAATGATACCAATTCTTTATATTGTGATTCCTTGTTACAATGAGCAGGAGGTCCTGCCACTTACAGCACCAGGATTTTTAAAGAAGCTTCAGCAGTTGGAGCAGGAAGGACATATATCAGACCAAAGCCGCGTATTATTTGTCGATGATGGGAGCAAGGATCATACTTGGGAGATTATAACAAGGCTGTCACAGGAGGACGAACATTTTGTAGGGATACGTCAAAGCAGAAACAGAGGGCATCAGAATGCTGTGCTTGCCGGGTCTAATGGAAGCGAAAGAAAAGTGTGATATTACGATCTCTATTGACTGTGATGGTCAGGATGATATAAACGCCATGGATGCGATGGTTCGTGAGTATGAGAGTGGCTGCGATGTAGTTTATGGGGTGCGTAGTGATCGGACGTCGGATACTTTTTTCAAAAGATTTACGGCCGAATCATTTTACAGGTTTATGAACGCCATGGGTGCAGAAGTGGTATTTAATCATGCGGATTACAGGCTTCTGTCCAAGCGTGTACTATGTGGGCTGGAGCAATTTCAGGAAGTGAATATTTTTCTCAGAGGAATGATTCCTCTGGTAGGATATAAAAGCACCAGCGTTTATTACGAACGAAATGAAAGAATGGCGGGAAAAAGCCATTATCCTTTAAAGAAAATGCTTGCACTGGCTTTGAATGGAATTACCAGTTTATCTGTCAAACCAATCCGAATGATTACTGCAGCAGGGTGTGCAATTGCATTGCTTAGTTTTATCGGAGTGATATGGGCAGTGATCAGTAACATTACAGGCAATACGGTTCAAGGATGGAGTAGTACGATCTGTATAGTGTGTTTTATGGGAGGTATTCAGCTACTGTCCTTAGGAATTATCGGAGAGTATGTTGGAAAGACTTATCTTGAAAGTAAGCACAGACCAAGATACATTATCAGTGAGCGAACGGTAAAATTTCAGGATCAGCAAAACGAAGATAAGGAATGTGATAGATAGAGAATAGTTGTCTGAGGATGAACAGCTGATACTGTTGGCAATGCTTGTTTTTATGCCATTTACAGCCCATGCATATGCATTTAACAAAACTGTTGATATGCAGAAAATTGCAGAAGGAAAGTATTTCTTCAATGGGGAAGATATGGCTGATTATTCTAATATAGAGGATTATGTGGTGTATCATAAATTTACAGTGTCCAAAACAGCACTGATTGAGATTTATGGGGACTCTTACTATTTCGCAGGATCATATTGGGCTGATAAAATGCATGGGGATTTTGTGCTTTGTAATAGTGACAAGAAAGTGATCATGAATATCAAAGATTACAGTGAAAGTGAAAAAGAGGATAAGCATGGTTATTGGGATTATTCTTATTTTCTGGTAAAGCCTGGAACTTATTATCTCAGATATATTGGATTTGATGGATACAAACTTCATCTGGATTACAAATATTGTTCCCGGAAGCCTGCAACTTCAAAAAATAGAACGAAGCCTGTAAAAGCTGGGAAAACCGTTTCTGGCTTTTTCTATCAGAATGAGAAAAAAACGCATTGGTATAAGCTGAAGCTGACAAAGAGAAAGAAGATCAAGTTGAGTTTTACTTCATATGGTACAGGAGCAATGTGGATATACCTGATAGGACCGGGAATTCGTACAAAAGATTCCTATATGTGGAGTTATGATACTACATATACAGATTGGATGGGGGATAAATATGAACGCAGCCTGGAGCCAGGAACCTATTATCTGAAGGTTGTGAGGAAGAAACCATCTGTTTCAGGAATGTATTCAATTAAATGGAAATAGATAAAAGGTACGCATTCCTGGATTTATGATCTGTCAATGGGGGATTTCCTAAAAATACTATTAAAAACTTATGAAATGAATTTTATACATTTTCCGTATATTTTTCTTTCGGAACAGGAAACAGTATGTTATCCTATATATATCATAAGAGATTTTGATTTACATAAGCTCTTCTGAAAAACAAATCATAGAAGGTGGTGAATCCATGGGAAGAAAGGATATCATCACAAAAGAGTACATGGAAGACACAGAGGTCTTTGCAGATGTGTTCAACCATATGATTTACCAAGGAGAAAAGGTCATTGACCCTAAGAATTTAAAGGAACTGGATACGGCCAGTGTGGTGATCCCTTATGGAGCTGACGGGGCGGAGGTGCCTTATCAGAAATACCGGGATGTGTTCAAGATCCTGTGTGCAATGGAGGATGAAAATGCGGTGTATCTGCTCCTGGGAGTGGAAAACCAGTCGAATGTTCATTACGCAATGCCAGTGAAAAATATGGTTTATGATTCTCTGGAATATGCGGCACAGGTACAGAAAGCGGAGTCTTCACACAGAGAGGCATTGCGGAAGAAGAATCCACAGGAGAAGAAACCGGATCCGGCAGAGTTCCTTTCAGGCTTTTACAAGGAAGACAGACTGCTTCCGATCATAACCGTTGTGGTGTATTTTGGAGCAGATAACTGGGAGGCACCAAGGTCTCTCCATGAGATGCTGGCAGTGCAGGATGAAAAGATTTTGTCATTGGTTCCGGATTATCGGATCAATCTAATCGCACCAGGGGAAATGAGTGAAGAGGAGCTGGCGCACTTTACCTCTAATTTTCGGGAAGTGATGCAGTTCATTAAGTATTCTGAAGATGCAGAAAAACTGGAAAGGCTTGTGAAAGCGAACGCTGCATTTGCAACTGTGGACAGAAAAGCTGTTCGAGTGATGGAGGAGATGACGGGAATGAAGATAGAAAAGGAAGCCAGGGGAGAAAAGGTGAATGTTTGTAAAGGGATACTTGGCATAGAGGAAAAGGGAAGAGCAGCAGGAAGAGAAGAAGGAAGAATCGCGGGAAGAGAAGAAGGAAGAATCGCGGGAAGAGAAGAAGGAAGAATCGCAGGAAGAGCAGAAGGAATGTCCGCCGGGATACAGCGCGAGCAGAAGCTTACAAGATCCTTGTTAAGAGATAATCGTATTGACGATTTGAAACGGGCACTTGATGATCCTGCGTTCCGTCAAAAGCTTTGTGAAGAGTACGGAATTGATTAGGGAACATGGTTCAGTCATCACAAAAGAGTACATGGAAGACAGACTGCTTCCAATCATAACCGTTGTGGTGTATTTTGGAGCTGATAATTGGGAGGCACCAAGGTCTCTCCATGAGATGCTGGCAGTGCAGGATGAAAAGATTCTTTCATTGGTTCCGGATTATCGGATCAATCTAATCGCACCAGGGGAAATGAGCGAAGAGGAGTTGGAGCACTTTACCTCTAATTTTCGGGAAGTGATGCAGTTTATTAAGTATTCTGAAGATGCAGAAAAACTGGAAAGGCTTGTGAAAGCGAATGCCGCATTTGCAACTGTGGACAGAAAAGCTGTTCGAGTGATGGAGGAGATGACGGGAATGAAGATAGAAAAGGAAGCCAGGGGAGAAAAGGTGAATGTTTGTAAAGGGATACTTGGTATAGAGGAAAAGGGAAGAGCAGAAGGAAGAGAAGAAGGAAGAATCGCGGGAAGAGAAGAAGGAAGAGCAGAAGGAATGTCTGCCGGGATACAGCGCGAGCAGAAGCTTACAAGATCCTTGCTAGGAGATAATCGGCTTGATGATTTGAAACGGGCACTTGATGATCCTGCGTTCCGTCAAAAGCTTTGTGAAGAGTACGGAATTGATTAGGGGACATGGTTCCAGTCATGACCAAAAGCCAGAGTTGAAGCACTAAAAGCCTTATTAAAACTACATGCAATACAGTTTATAGCTTTTTAATGCATTTTTTATTTGGAAAACAATCAGTATTTATTCTTAGTATCGTAAGAGATTAAAACTACATAAGCTCTTCTGAAAAACAAATCATAGAAGGTGGTGAATCCATGGGAAGAAAGGATATCATCACAAAAGAGTACATGGAAGACACAGAGGTCTTTGCGGATGTGTTCAACCATATGATTTACCAAGGAGAAAAGGTCATTGACCCTAAGAATTTGAAAGGAACTGGATACGGCCAGTGTGGTGATCCCTTATGGAGCTGACGGGGCGGAAGTACCTTATCAGAAATATCGGGATGTGTTCAAGATCCTGTGTGCAATGGAGGATGAAAATGCGGTGTATCTGCTCCTGGGAGTGGAAAACCAGTCAAATGTTCATTACGCAATGCCAGTGAAAAACATGGTTTATGATTCTCTGGAATATGCGGCACAGGTGCAGAAAGCGGAGTCTTCCCATAGAGAGGCATTGCGGAAGAAGAATCCGAAGGAGAAGAAACCGGATCCGGCAGAGTTCCTTTTCAGGCTTTTACAAGGAAGACAGACTGCTTCCAATCATAACCGTTGTGGTGTATTTTGGAGCAGATAACTGGGAGGCACCAAGATCCCTCCATGAGATGCTGGCAGTGCAGGATGAAAAGATTCTTTCATTGGTTCCGGATTATCGGATCAATCTAATCGCACCAGGGGAAATGAGTGAAGAGGAGTTGGAGCACTTTACCTCTAATTTTCGGGAAGTGATGCAGTTCATTAAGTATTCTGAAGATGCAGAAAAACTGGAAAGGCTTGTAAAAGCGAACGCCGCATTTGCAACTGTGGACAGAAAAGCTGTTCGAGTGATGGAGGAGATGACGGGAATGAAGATAGAAAAGGAAGCCAGGGGAGAAAAGGTGAATGTTTGTAAAGGAATTCTTGGCATAGAGGAAAAAGGAAGAGCAGAAGGAAGGTCTGCCGGGATACAGCACGAGCAGAAGCTTACAAGATCCCTGTTAAGAGATAATCGTATTGACGATTTGAAGCGGGCGCTTGATGATCCTGCGTTCCGTCAAAAGCTTTGTGAAGAGTATGGAATTGATTAGGGAACATGGTTCAGTCATCACAAAAGAGTACATGGAAGACACAAAGGTTTTTGCAGATGTGTTCAACCATATGATTTACCAAGGAGAAAAGGTCATTGATCCTAACAATTTAGAGGAACTGGAGCACTTTACCTCTAATTTTCGGGAAGTGATGCAGTTTATTAAGTATTCTGAAGATGCAGAAAAACTGGAAAGGCTTGTGAAAGCGAACGCCGCATTTGCAACTGTGGACAGAAAAGCTGTTCGAGTGATGGAGGAGATGACGGGAATGAAGATAGAAAAGGAAGCCAGGGGAGAAAAGGTGAATGTTTGTAAAGGAATTCTTGGCATAGAGGAAAAGGGAAGAGCAGCAGGAAGAGAAGAAGGAAGAATCGCGGGAAGAGCAGAAGGAAGAATTGCGGGAAGAGAAGAAGGAAGAATCGCGGGAAGAGAAGAAGGAAGAATCGCAGGAAGAGCAGAAGGAATGTCTGCCGGGATACAGCGCGAGCAGAAGCTTACAAGATCCCTGTTAGGAGATAATCGGCTTGATGATTTGAAACGGGCGCTTGATGATCCTGAGTTCCGTCAAAAGCTTTGTGAAGAGTACGGAATTGATTAAATCACATCCATGAATGATCACGAGAGAAACTGTGGGGGAGACGTATGAAAAAGATGGAAACAAATGACTGGATTATGCTGAACAACATTATTTACAAAATCTATACCACAGAGAACTTTGATGATATGCGATATGAGATTTTGGACCAGCTTAAGATGGTTCTGGATTTTGACAGCGCTGATTTTTATATGGCATCCAGGGAAGAAGGAAAGTTATTATGCGATCCGGTTACTTACAATTGCGACATGGATCTGTCAGAAATGTATGAGGATCTTGATTACAGCAGGGGAATTGTGGCCAGCGGCAAGATGCTGATCTACAGAGAAACGGATATCATATCTGATGAAGCCAGGGTGCAGACCGATTATTATCAAAAGGTTTATAAGCCGAATAACTGGCATTATGCGCTTCAGATGGTCATAGCGAGAAATAAGAAATTCTTAGGTGCAATTACGTTTTACCGAACCATCGGAAAGGAAAATTTCCTGTATGACGATATCTTTGTGCTGGACATGCTGAAGGATCATCTGGCTTACCGGTTGGAGCAGTTTTACAAATCGGAAGAAGCCGGCATGGACAAAATAACAGTGACAGAGGCGGTTGTAAAGTATGATCTGACAAAACGGGAGCATATGATATTGAAGCAGCTGATGTCTGGAAGGGATCATACTCAGATATGTGAGGAGCTAGTCATTTCATCCAATACCCTGAAGAAACATATTCTGAATATATACCGCAAAATGGGAATAAAAAACAGAGTTCAGCTGTTTAAAATGGTAAAAGAATTTGAGTGACTACCACTTTTGGGGTAGAAAGATGGTCAAACGGAATCATTGAACTGAACAACTTAATGCGATATATTCATAGAAACAAATTCAAGTTGAGCAACGTAAAAGCAAAGGGGCTTATCCGATTCGGACAAGCCCCTTTGTTGCGTTGAGTCACTCAGTAAACATGGGCATGAGGCAAATCAGAAGTTTCCTGTACCCCAAAAATGAAGGAGGAATGAAGCATGAAAGAATTAATCATATTGATCAGGCCGGAGAAGCTTGAGGATGTAAAGAAGATTCTGGATGATATTAACTGCGGTGGGATGACCTTATCCACGGTAATGGGGTGCGGTACGCAGAAGGGCATTTCCTCTGATGCGGAGGAGACAGTAAATGAGATTCGAGGCTTTAAGACGACGATCAATTTACTCCCTAAAGTAAGAGTAGAGGTTGTGATTGAGGATGATGAGGTTGAGAAGATCATTGAAAAGATTCGTGAGACCTGTGTAACAGGGCATGTGGGAGACGGAAAAATCTTTATCAGGGATATCCAGGATGCAATCCGGATCCGTACCGGTGAGAGAGGAACGAAAGCACTTTAAGAGATGGAGAGGTGATTTCATGGGAAAGATCGTTGAGATAAAGGGTGTGAATAAAATATATGGCACCAACCATGTTGTGAAGGATCTGAACCTTTCCATAGAAGAGGGAGAGTTCCTCACACTGCTTGGTTCATCCGGCTGTGGCAAAACAACCACCCTGAGAATGATTGCCGGTTTTGAAGAGCCTACAACAGGAAATATTCTGGTGGAAGGCGAGCAGGTGGAGGATAAAGAGCCATTTGAAAGAAATGTAAACACAGTATTTCAGTCCTATGCACTTTTTCCACACAAAACAATCTATGACAACATTGCATACGGATTAAAAATGAAGAAGGTGCCTAAGGCAGAGATTAAGAAACGGGTTACTGAAATGATGGAGATGGTTCAGCTTACCGGATTTGAAAAAAGATATCCGTCACAGATGTCCGGCGGACAGAAGCAGAGAGTTGCCATTGCAAGAGCCCTGATTAACAGGCCCAGAGTGCTTCTCTTAGATGAGCCACTGGGGGCATTGGATCTGAAGCTGAGAAAGCAGATGCAGCTTGAGCTGAAAAGATTACAGAAGAAGCTGAATATTACATTTATCTATGTTACCCATGACCAGGAAGAAGCCCTGACTATGAGCGACAGAATTGCCGTGATGCATGACGGCATTATTGATCAGCTGGCAACACCAGCAGAGATTTATGAGCATCCGGCAACCAAGTTTGTGGCTACTTTCATCGGGGAGACAAATATCTATGATGGGTGTATCACCCGGATTGAAAATGGCGTTGCCACCCTGACACTGGAGAATGGAGCAGTTTCCGTGAACTGTCCGGAGGACTTTTCACTATTGGAATATGCAACGATTTCGGTGAGACCTGAGAAAATGAAATTTTCCATGACACCGGTAGAAGGATTTGAACTGACTGCACAGGTAAAGGATTATATCTATGTAGGTTCAGTGTTGAAGTGCATCGTATCACTTCCCAATGGGAATGAATTAAAGATCGAACGTCTGGCAGGACAGGAACTGCCGGAGATAGGCAGCAGATGCTTCCCATATTGGGATGCAAGGGATGCAGTATTGATCCATAATGAAAGCCATTACATATTTGAAAAATTAAATAGTATCAAGCTGGCTTAGGAGGTGTCCCATGAAGCAAAAGAAAACAAAACACCAATTCCGTTCCAATACTCTGCCGGCTCTTGTCACCGTCGGACCGGTTACAGTGCTTGTGGTTTTGCTTATAGCAGTTCCCCTGATCTATGTGGCGGTGATGAGCTTCTGTTCCATTGACCAGTTTTATAATGTGACCTTTCAGTTTACAGTTCAGAATTATATAAGGCTTGCCAATGCAGATTACTTAAGAATTTATGCACAGTCTTTGGGAATTGCATTTATAACAACGGTCATTTGTATTCTGATCGGATATCCTTTTTCCTACATCATAGCGCGTACAAAGAGCAGAAAGAAAAAAATATTATATATGCTTGTGATTATTCCATTCTGGACCAATTCACTGATCCGGATCTACGGATGGAGAAATCTGCTGGGAACCAGCGGATGGATCAACAGCCTGTTGATGAAACTTCATTTGGTAAGTGAACCCATTGACCTTTTGTACAAGCAGGGAACAACGATCCTGGGAATGGTATATTGTCTGATGCCATTTATGATCTTACCCCTGTATACCGCCATCGAGAAACTGGATGGTTCCTTGCTGGAAGCTTCTTCGGATCTGGGGGCGCGGCCGGTGGGCACATTTTTTGAAGTAATACTGCCGCTTACCTCTGGCGGTATTTTCTCTGGAAGCCTGATGGTATTTATTCCCTGTCTTGGATATTTCTTTGTATCGGATATTCTGGGAGGCGGTAATTCTGATGTGATCGGCAACCTGATCGAAAGACAGTTCCAAAGCGGAAATAACTGGCCGCTGGGAGCAGCGTTGTCAATTATTTTAATTATAGTCACATTGGTTTTGGTGAAGATCTATCAGAAGCTTGGCGGAGATATGGATGCTCTTGGTGTATAAGGGGAGGATTCTATGAAGAAAAAGAAGAGAGAAAAAAGGAATCAAAGATTGGGCATTGTTTTCTGTGCCCTGGTATATTTGTTCTTATTTCTGCCAATATCGGTTATTGTTGTGAATTCCTTTAATGCAACCACTACAAAGCCGTATATGAGCTGGAAAGGCTTTACCCTGGATTGGTATGTGAAGCTGTGGGATAACACATCTTTGCTGGAAGCATTTGGAAATACCATGATCATTGCAATTGTAAGTACTTTACTTGCGACCATTATCGGGACTCTTGCTGCCATTGGAATGTACCGGTACAAATTTAGAGGAAAGGCATTGATCGATGGTCTTCTGTACATACCTGTGGTGATTCCGGAGATCGTGCTTGGTATTTCTTTATTGACCATATTTGCCAAGGTAAATATTGCAAGAGGAATGCTGACCCTGATACTGGCACATGTAACGTTTTGCGTTCCGTTTGTCATATTCAATGTGAGGGCAAGGCTGGCAGGGTATGACAGATCCATTGAGGAGGCCAGCATGGATCTGGGAGCCAACCGCCTGGTAACATTTTTTGAGATTACGCTTCCGGTGCTTGCTCAGGGGATCCTGGGAGGCGCGCTGCTGGCTTTTACCTTATCCATAGATGATGTTATTATCAGTTACTTTGTATATGGCCAGACGAAGACCTATCCGCTTAAGGTAATGGAGAGTGTAAAAAGCGGTGTGGCGCCGGATGTGAATGCATTGTCAACATTGATTCTGGTGGGAACGATCCTGTTTGTCATTTTGACACAGGGTGATTTGTTTAAAAAGAAAGGGAGGAAATGATTATGAAGAAAAGAATGTTAGGCTTATTCATGACAGGTGTGATGGTATGTTCCATATTACCAGGATGCGGAAGCAAGGAAACGGCCAGCAGCAAGGGCGAAGTGAATGTATTCATATGGACAGAATATGTTGCGGACTCGGCAATCAGTGCTTTTGAAAAAGAAACTGGAATCAAAGCAAATGTATCAACCTATTCCTCCAATGAGGATGTGCTTGCGAAACTGAAATCCGAATCAGAAGGTACTTATGATGTGATCTTACCTTCCGATTATGCCATTGAATATCTGATCGCACAGGATAAGCTGGATAGCCCTTGACAAGGATAAGCCTACGAATCTGTCTAATATTGATTCTGCTTATCTGGATGAAAGCTATGATCCGGGTAATAAGTACAGCGTTCCCTATGAAGGCCGGAGTAGCCTGTATTGCAGTGAATACAGCAAAAGTTGAGAAAGAGATCACTTCCTGCTTATGCAGATCTGTTTGATCCTTCTTTGAAAGGGCAGATGGTCGCTCTGGATGATTACAGAGCAGTGATCGGAATGACGGAGCGCTCCCATGGGCTTGTCCATGAACGAAACGGATCCGGATACGCTGGCACAGGTGGAAGAAAAATTACTGACACTTAAGGATAATATTAAGCTTTACGATTCAGACTCACCAAAATCAGCGCTGATCTCAGGGGATTGTACAGTAGGAATGGTATGGTCTGCAGAGGCTGCACTTGCCATGGACGAAAACCCGGATATCAAAATCGTATATCCTACAGAAGGGGCATATGTATTCCTGGACAACTGGGCGATTCCAAAAGGAGCGAAGAACTATGATGCGGCAATGGAATTTATTAACTATATGCTGTCTGCAGACGCAGCCAAGATGAATATTGAAGATTTCCCGTATCTGTGTCCAAATAAGGCTGCATTGGATCTGATGGGAGAAGATTATGTGAAGAATGAAGCGAAAAATGTACCTGCAGAGGTGATCTCAAGCGGTGAATTTGTAAGCTATCTGGATACAGACACCCTGGCAATCTATGATGAAATGTGGACGAAATTAAAGAAATAAAGAAACGATTTTCAGCAGGAAGTATTCTACAAGGGTACTGAATAGTTACGAGATAAACAG
>NZ_JAYFUY010000072.1:0-48166 GCF_059933065.1 Blautia sp. HA3515
CAGGGTGAAGGTTCTGGGTGTGCATACTGGCAATCGCATAATCAAGGCCTGAGAGAACATCTGCTGGAAGGTCGATCCGGCCATATTCATCCAGGATATTAACCTCTGCACCTAAAAGCAGCTGAATGCCAAAACGCTTCCTGGGGACTGCTGACAGGCTGCGAAAATAAGAAACAGTACCTGCACCTATAGTAGAAGGACCATGGTCTGTGATTCCTAAAAGAGAAAGTCCCTTGCATGAAGCAGCCTTTGCCATTTGAGTAATGGTACAGGAGGTACCATGGCCACTGGCAATAGAATGAGTGTGTATATCTGATAAATACATAAATGAACAACTCCTTTGCCACCAGTATGACATAGCGTGAAAAGGTTTGTCAATGAAAAAAACAGGTGATTTCCTGAAAAAACAATAAAAACAACATAATAAAACCTTTAAAAACAACATAAAACAACAGATATGCCTTGACTTATTGTGTGGAATGAGGTAGAATCACAATAGAAACAAAATGTTACTGCGAAAAATGGAGCAGGAAACGCTATATATGCTTAAGGAGGATAAAAAAGCATGGTAAACGAATATGAGATCAAAAAACAGATTTGTGAAATCGGAAAACGTATCTACAACCGTAACATGGTAGCAGCAAATGATGGTAACATTTCCGTGAAACTGAATGACAATGAATTTCTCTGCACACCTACTGGTGTATCCAAAGGATTTATGACTCCGGAGTATATCTGTAAGGTAGATGCTAAGGGAAATGTGATCCAGGCAAATCCGGGATTCCGTCCTTCTTCTGAGATCAAGATGCACATGAGAGTATATCAGAAAAGACCGGATGTAGGATCTGTTGTACATGCACATCCTGTATATGCAACATCTTTTGCAATTGCAGGTATTCCTCTTACACAGCCGATTATGCCAGAGGCAGTTATCGCATTAGGATGTGTTCCGATTGCTGAGTATGGTACACCATCTACCAATGAGATTCCGGATAGACTTGAGAAATATCTTCCATATTATGATGCAGTTCTTCTTGAGAGCCATGGCGCACTTACCTGGTCAACAGATCTTCTTGCTGCATACATGAAGATGGAATCTGTTGAGTTTTATGCACAGCTCCTGTATCAGTCCAAGATGCTGGGCGGACCAAAGGAATTTGATAAAGAAACTGTTCAGAAACTTTATGAGATCAGAAGAAAAATGGGTCTTCCAGGCAAACATCCTGCAAATCTGTGTCTGAACAAAGACGGCGTAAACTGCCATAACTGCGGCGGTGGATGTGGTTCTTCAGAAGCGAAGAAAGACGTAGCAGGAGATGCAGATCTGGTAGCACAGATCACCAAACAGGTAATGAAACAGCTGGGAATGTAAGAAAAGTTAGGAGGACAATCTCATGCCAATCAGCGAAAGCATGGTACAGGATATTGTACAGGAAGTAATGGCGAAAATGCAGATTGCAGATGCTCCGTCCGGAAAACATGGCGTTTTTAAAGATATGAACGAAGCGATCGAAGCTGCAAAAAAAGCACAGAAGATCGTTCGTGCAATGTCAATGGACCAGAGAGAGAAGATTATTACCTGCATCCGCAGGAAGACAAAGGAAAATGCAGAAATTCTTGCACGAATGGGTGTGGATGAAACCGGAATGGGAAATGTAGGAGATAAGATCCTGAAACATCATCTGGTTGCAGATAAAACACCAGGTACAGAGGATATCAGCACAACTGCATGGTCCGGGGACAGAGGACTGACACTTATTGAGATGGGACCTTTTGGTGTGATCGGTGCGATCACTCCTTGTACCAACCCAAGTGAAACAATTCTCTGTAATACAATAGGTATGCTGGCAGGTGGAAATACAGTTGTATTTAACCCTCATCCGGCAGCAATCAAAACATCAATTTATGCGATCAATCTTTTAAATGAGGCCTCTCTGGAAGCAGGCGGGCCTGATAATATAGCAGTAACCGTAGAAAAACCAACACTGGATACAAGTGAGATCATGATGAAGCACAAGGACATTCCGCTGATCGCAGCGACCGGAGGTCCTGGTGTTGTAACAGCAGTTCTTTCTTCCGGTAAAAGAGGGATCGGCGCAGGTGCCGGCAATCCTCCGGCACTGGTGGATGAGACCGCAGATGTGCGCAAGGCTGCACAGGATATTGTGAATGGCTGTACATTTGATAACAATCTTCCCTGCATTGCAGAGAAGGAGATCGTTGCAGTTTCTTCCATCGTAGATGAACTGATGCATTACCTTGTGACAGAGAATGACTGTTATCTTGCTTCTAAAGAAGAACAGGACAAGCTGACAGAGGTTGTACTTGCAGGTGGCAAGCTGAATCGTAAATGTGTGGGACGTGATGCCAGAACATTACTTTCCATGATCGGTGTAAATGTACCTGCAAACATCCGTTGTATCGTATTTGAAGGACCAAAGGAGCATCCTCTGATCTCTACAGAGCTTATGATGCCGATTCTTGGTGTAGTAAGAGCAAAGGATTTTGATGATGCAGTAGAACAGGCTGTATGGCTTGAACATGGCAACCGTCATTCTGCTCACATTCATTCTAAAAATATTGATAACATTACCAAGTATGCGAAAGCAATCGACACAGCAATTCTTGTAAAGAATGCACCGTCTTATGCTGCTCTTGGCTTTGGCGGAGAAGGTTATTGCACCTTTACCATTGCCAGCCGTACAGGCGAGGGTCTTACAAGCGCAAGCACCTTTACAAAGAGAAGACGTTGTGTAATGGCAGACAGCCTTTGCATTCGCTGACAGGAGGATGGTAGATAATGGATATGAATAATGTAAATATTGAAGAAATAGTAAAACAGGTACTTGCAGGAATGTCAGGAAATGCTTCTGCTCCTTCCAAAGCAGCACCTGCACCTTCAACAGGCAGCATTCCGAAAACAGCAAGAGTTGCTATGTTGACAGCACTTGAGCATTACGATATTAAGGAGTTCCCGATTCCTCCTGTTGGAGATGATGACATCCTTGTAAAGGTAGAGGGATGTGGGATCTGTGGTACAGATGCTCATGAGTTTAAAAGAGATCCGTTCAGCCTGATCCCGGTTGCACTGGGACATGAGGGAACTGGTGAGATCGTTGCCATGGGTAAGAATGTAAAGACAGATACAGCCGGAAAACCTGTTAAGATCGGTGATAAGGTTGTTACCTGCATGATCTTCAAAGATGATCCTGACATTACAATGTATGATCTGAATAAGAAGAATGTAGGCGGCGCAGATGTTTATGGACTTCTTCCTGACGATGATATTCATCTGAATGGATGGTTTTCTGATTATATCTATATCAGAGGCGGCAGCTTCGGATCTACATTCTTTAATGTAAGCGATCTGGATCTGGATTCCCGTATTCTGATCGAGCCAAGTGCAGTTTTGGTGCACGCAGTAGAGAGAGCGAAGACAACAGGTATCCTTCGGTTTAACAGCAGAGTTGTTGTACAGGGATGCGGCCCTATCGGTCTGATCTGTATCGCAGTACTTCGCACTATGGGTATTGAGAATATCTGTGCAGTAGATGGAGAACAGAAACGTCTTGATTTTGCCAAGAGAATGGGCGCAAGCATGACTGTAAACTTTAAAGATCACAAGGGCATTGAGGCACTTGCAGGTGCAGTAAAAGATGCATTCGGTGGACATCTTGCTGACTTTGCTTTCCAGTGTACAGGATCACCGGTAGCACATTCCAATATTTATAAGTTTATCCGCAACGGCGGCGGCTTATGTGAACTGGGATTCTTTATTAATGGAGGAGATGCTACCATTAATCCTCATTTTGACATTTGCTCCAAAGAGATCACAACAGTTGGCTCCTGGGTATATACACTGAGAGATTATGCAACTACATTTGATTTCCTGAAGAGGGCAAAAGGCATCGGTCTTCCAATGTCAGATCTGATCACAGACAGATTCCCACTGGAAGAGATCAACGAAGCACATAAGACCAATCTTGCAATGACAGGACTGAAGATTGCGATCATTAATAAATAACCGGCAGGATAAAGGAGAGAAGAGATGGCAGAAGCTGTAGGAATTTTAGAGGTGTTCGGATTGACAACGGCTTTCGTGGCAGCCGATGCCGGTTGTAAGGCAGCAAATGTCCATCTGGAGGTTTTTGATAAGAATAAACCTGCCAATGCGGACAGCCTGCCAGTACCGCTTCTTGTCTGCATTAAATATAGGGGCAGCGTATCGGATGTGACAGCTGCTGTAGAAGCAGGTATGAAGGTTGCAAAGAGCATGACCGGTGTGGTTCAGCATTATGTGATCCCCAATCCGGATACCGGTACAGAAAAAATGTTAAAGATCAGTGCCCTGGACAAACAATAGACATTGCAGAAACAAAAAAGATACTATACAATGAAAGACAGAAGCAACAGACGATAACAATACAGTTTATTTAGATAATTCAGGAGGATTTAAAAAATGGCACAGGAAGCTTTAGGAATGGTTGAGACCAGAGGACTTACAGCAGCAATCGAAGCAGCAGATGCAATGACCAAAGCAGCAGAGGTATCTCTGATCGGAACAGAGAAGATCGGATCCGGACTGGTAACAGTTATGGTTCGTGGCGATGTAGGAGCTGTTAAGGCTGCAGTAGAGAGCGGAAGCGCAGCTGCATCCCGTCTTGGAGAGCTGGTTGCTACACATGTGATCCCAAGACCACACAATGATGTAGAAAAGATCCTTCCTACCATCTGAAAAGAATCAGGTAATTAAGGAGTTCGCTCATGAATAAATCATATGGCTTTATCGAAATCACAGGTGTTGTGGCGGCTATGGATGCCCTGGACATTATGTGTAAAACCGCAGATGTTCAGCTGGCGTCATGGGAACGCAAGCTGGGCGGACGACTGGTGACGATCATCGTAGAAGGCGATGTGGCGGCTGTAACAGAGGCGGTAGAGACTGCTGCAGCAAAGGCTATCAAGAAACCGGTCAGTTATGCAGTGATCGCCCGCCCCCATGAAGAGATTGTCAAGATAGTAGAATTAAGCGCGAGCCGATGGAAAAAATCAGAAGTACAGGGGGATGAATAATGGCTGACGAGAAAAATACAGCGGAAAATGAAGCCCCGAAAAAGGCTGCCGCTCCCAGGAGAAGAACGGCGAAAACAACAATCAAAAAAGAACCTGTAGAAAGATCACAGACAGATCATAAGGAGGAAAAAAGAATGACACAGGAAGCATTAGGAATGGTTGAAACCAGAGGACTTACAGCATCAATTGAGGCAGCTGACCAGATGTGCAAAGCAGCAAATGTTGCACTTGTTGGAACAGAGAAGATCGGATCCGGACTGGTAACAGTTATGGTTCGTGGCGATGTAGGAGCTGTTAAGTCTGCAGTTGAGGCAGGAAGCGCAGCAGCATCCAGACTTGGTGAACTGGTTGCTACACACGTGATCCCAAGACCACATAACGATGTAGAGAAGATCCTTCCGGTTTTAAAATAATTCACAGGATAGAGTACAATCGGAAAGAAAGCGGGTGCAATCTTGGAAACCAATAACATTGAGCTGATCACGAAAATGGTGATCAATGCAATCAATAAAAAAGAAGAAAAAGGCAATGGTTTTATGGTGCCTATCGGAGTTTCTGCAAGACACATCCACCTGACACAGGAACATGTAGAGGCACTGTTTGGTCCCGGATATCAGCTTACAAAGAAGAAAGAGCTGATGGGCGGACAGTTTGCTTCTAATGAAACAGTGACAATTGTTGGATTGAAGCTTCGTGCGATTGAGAATGTACGTATTCTTGGACCTGTGAGGAAGGCATCTCAGGTAGAGGTTTCTGCCACAGATGCCATTAAGCTTGGCATGAAGGTGCCTGTAAGAGAGTCTGGTGATGTGAAGGGCAGTGCCCCGATTGCCATTGTTGGACCTAAAGGTGCCATCTATCTGAAAGAGGGATGTATTGTGGCAATGCGTCATATACATATGTCTCCAAAGGATGCGCAGGCAGCAGGAGTCAGGGACGGTGACATTGTTTCTGTGAAGGCAGACAATGAACGTGGAACGATTTTCAATCATGTTAAGATCCGTGTGGATGACAGCTTTACATTAGAGATGCACATCGATACAGATGAGGCGAATGCGGCACAGATCGCTACTGGTAATACCGTAACGATTATCAAGTAAGATCTGGTAAAGAACGCAATGATAGTTTTTCTCCTGCAGGGACTGTTCCACAGGGATCCAACAGGATACCTGGACAGTTCCTGCAGGTGGATTTAGAACACTGGAGGTTCATATGATTATAGGCAAAGTAGTTGGCAGCGTGGTTTCCACACGGAAAAGTGAAAAACTGGTAGGCAATAAATTTATGATCGTTGAGCCTGTCCATCATATGAAAGGTGACCTCAGTCAGATCGTTGCCATTGATATTATCGGTGCAGGGATCGGAGAATATGTATTGGTGGCACAGGGAAGCGCAGCAAGAATCGGCTGCGGCGTAGAAACAGCACCGGTGGATGCAGCTATTGTAGGTATTGTAGACGATGGTGCAGGATTGGAGTAACGCCATGGAAATTAAAGAGTTACAGAAAATTATTCAAGAGAATGGTGTAGTTGGTGCAGGCGGTGCCGGATTTCCTACATACATGAAACTGACCGATAAAGCGGATACGATTCTCATGAACTGTGCAGAGTGCGAGCCATTACTGAAATTACACAGACAGTTATTAGAGAAGCACGCATATGAGATCATGAAGACCTTCCATATGGTTGCAGAGACTGTGGGAGCGTCAGAAGCAATTATCGGGATCAAAAGGTCCTATACACAGACGGTAAATGCTTTGAAGCAGCATATTGAAGAATTTCCGGGAATGAGGATTCATCTTCTGGACGAAGTTTATCCTATGGGAGACGAGGTTGTGCTGATTTATGAAGCTACCGGCAGAGTCGTAAGACCTGGCGGACTTCCTATTGAGCAGGGTGTTGCCGTTTTTAATGTAGAGACTTTGTATAACGTATACAGGGCTGTAGAGTCCGGGAAACCTGTAACAGACAAATATGTATCTGTTGTTGCAGAGGTAAATAAACCAGTAACTGTAAGAGTTCCTCTTGGCTGTACACTGGAAGAGGTAGTGGAGCAGGCAGGCGGTATTACAGTAAAAGATCCGGTATATTTTGTAGGCGGACCGATGATGGGACGTATTGGGCAGCCTTCTGATCCGGTGACAAAGACGACAAATGCGATCCTGATCCTGCCTAAGGATCATCTGATCGTGCAGAAGAAGCAGAGGACTTCTTCTATAGATTTGAAAAGAGCAGCATCAATTTGCTGCCAGTGTAATACCTGTACGGATCTGTGTCCGAGAAATAATCTGGGACATCCGATTGATCCGGCACGCTTTATGAGAGCAGCATCCAATCATGATTTTCAGGATCTGAATCCATACATAAATGCAAGCTTCTGCAGTTCCTGCGGTGTTTGTGAAATGTATGCATGTCCACAGAGTCTGGCACCAAGGACTTTGCTGGCTGACATGAAAGGCGGGTTACGAAATGCCGGGATCAGACCTCCACAGGGTGTTCAGCCGGTACCGGTAAAAGAATCCAGAGAGTATCGCAAGGTGCCTGAAGAAAGATTGATGGCAAGGCTTGGACTTACCAGATATGATAAAGATGCACCGCTGGATGAAACTCTGGTATCTGTATCAAAAGCCCGGATCCTTTTAAGCCAGCATATCGGAGCCCCTGCCCAGGCAATTGTAAAGGCAGGCGACCAGGTTGAGAGGGGACAGATGATCGCAGCCCCTGCAAATGGCTTAAGTGTAGGGATCCATGCATCGATCACAGGTAAAGTAACAGAAGTAACAGACCGTTATATTGTAATTGCAAAGAAGTAGAAAGGACGGACAGAACATGAGCAAAGCAATCGGGATGATTGAATTTAAAACCACATCCACAGGTGTAACCGCTGCAGATGCTATGGTAAAAACATCAGAAGTGGAGATTGTGGAGGCACAGACCGTATGTCCGGGCAAATATATTGCAATTATAACCGGAGATCTGAGCGCAGTAAAAGCAGCTGTTGAGACAGCAGTAACTACTTATGAGGATAAATGTATTGACAGTTTTGTCCTTGGAAATCCTCATGAATCCATTTTCCCGGCGATTTAACGGTACCACACAGGTGGAAGAGATCAGTGCCCTGGGAATACTTGAAACTTATGATGCAGCCTCCATTATCGAAGCTGCTGACCAGGCTGCAAAGACGGCCATCGTAGATCTGATCGAACTTCGTATTGCCAAAGGTATGTGCGGAAAGTCCTATATGATGATCACAGGAGAGGTTTCTGCTGTTGAAGCATCTATCCAGAGAGCAAAGGAGCTTGTTGCGGAAAAGGGAATGTACCTGGATTCTTCCGTTATTGCACATCCGGACAGGAGAATGATCGACAGTATCTTATAATCTACAACAAAAAAAGAAAAAAGGAGGCAGATAAATGCTCGCATTAGAGAGACGGAACTTGATTCTAACAAAACTGCAGGAAGAAAAGCGGGTTGTGGTCAGTGAACTCAGCCAGCTTTACAACGTCTCTGAGGAAACCATACGCCGTGACCTGGATAAGCTTGAAAAAGAAGGGCTTGCCATTAAAAGCTACGGTGGTGCGGTGATCAATGAGAATGTAAGTATTGATCTGCCTTTTAACATCCGTAAGAATCAAAATGTGATCAGCAAGCAGAGAATGGCAGAGATTGTAGCCTCCCTATTCCATGAAGGAGAAACAATCTCCATGGATGCCAGTACTACAGATGTATTCATTGCAAAAGCCTTGAAAAGTAAAGAGAAACTCACTCTTTTAACTAATTCCATGGAAATCCTCCTGGAACTGACTGATGTGTCAGGCTGGAACATCCTGTCTACTGGTGGGACTATGAAAGAAGGATATCTGGCATTTCTTGGTTCAAAGACTGATGAAGCTTTCAGATCTTATTATGTGGATACTGCTATTTTTTCCTGTAAAGCACTGGATCGAAATAAAGGGATCATGGAATCACAGGAAGCGTTCGGCTGTGCTAAGCGTGCGATGATCGCTTCAGGAAGGAAGAAGATCCTGGTGTTGGATAATGGCAAATTTGATCAGTCAGCTTTTTGCATAGCAGGCTCTCTTAGAGATGTGGATATTGTGGTGACAGATGTAAAGCCAGCTGATGAGTGGATACAGCTTTTTGATGAATGGGATATAAAGTGCCTGTACCCATCCTGCGAATCAGAAGAATAAGGAGCATGTGGTTATGAAGACATTTGAAATGAAAACAGTGATCCATTTTGGAGATAATTCACTGGAGCGGCTGAAGGTGATTCCCTATAGAAGAGTACTGATCATTACAGATCCTTTTATTGCAAATGGGGACATGATCGATCTGATCACAGCGCCGCTGAAAAGCGGGGGCATCCAGTATGATCTTTTCACAGATGTTGTACCGGATGCACCAGTAGGGAAGATCGCCGAAGGAGTGAAAAAGTTTCTGGAGTATCAGCCGGAAGCAGTGATTGCTGTAGGCGGCGGATCTGCCATTGATTCCTCCAAAGCCATCCGTGAATTCGCTTTAAAGATCAATAATTATGGAAAGGTAGGCCTGATTGCCATTCCTACCACAAGTGGGACTGGCTCAGAGGTGACTTCCTTTGCAGTTGTAAATGATACAGATGCCCAGGTAAAATACCCGCTTGTATCTGACAGCCTTACGGCGGATGAGGCCATCCTGGATGCAGAACTGGTTCGCAGTGTACCTGCTTCTGTAACAGCAGATACAGGAATGGATGTATTTACCCATGCACTGGAGTCTTATGTAAGCACGGATCACAATGAATTTTCAGCAGCATTGGCTGAGAAGGCAATTGAAATATGTGGTGTATTCCTGCTTCGTGCTTATCTGGATGGCAACGATATGCATGCACGCCAGAAGATGCATGTAGCTTCCTGCCTTGGCAGGGCTTTCCTTTAACACGGCAGGATTGGGGATTACCCACAGTATGGCGCATCAGCTGGGTGCTATGTTCCATATTCCCCATGGAAGGGCGAATGCAATGCTCCTTCCCCATATTGTGGAGTTTAATGCAAATATCAATAAACACAGCAAGAGCCAGAAGGAATACCTTCCGGCTGTGAAGAGATATTCTAATATTGCACATGTCCTTGGCAACTAAGCAATTATAACAAAGTGATGAGTGTACGTTCTCTTGTGAACTGGATTCAGTTTATGCAAAAAGAGATGAACATACCGCTGACCATTCAGGAAATGAAAACGATCACACCGGATGTTTATTTTGCAGCAATCGACCGGATGGCAGAGGCGGCTCTGGCAGATGCACTAGTACAGCTACCAATCCAAGAGTTCCTACCAAAGAAGACATCGTAAAGATCTATACAAAACTCTGGTCTTTTTAAATGAGCAAGCAGCAGGACAGTTTTATCTCAGTCGACGAAGACTCCCACCTCTTTCAGGTGGTGAGTAACAGCAAGTTCGTCTCAGTGGGAGTCTAATCTCCGACTGAGACAGACTACTGCGCCGAGAGGATGCGCAGGGATTCTGTAAAGAATATGTCAGCTTACGCTGACCAGAATCACGCGCCAAGTCTCGCGGCTGCTCGACTTGAAAACTGTCCTGTAAATATATACGGTTTTGAATTTAATTAATTAGCGAAGCGGATTTGGGAATATCCGTTCGACTTAATTAGCCAGGCGGGTTATGGGTATCCGCTTAACTAACGAACATATATGTTTCTGTTATGCGGGATGCAGGGACGTATCAGTTAAAAAGTCTTTTTATCAGAAAAGGTAGATACTATGAAAAGATCAAAAAGAATAGAAGCTTTAGACAAGCGGGCAGTAAATCTGGACGGCTTTATTGATGAGTGGCCGGAGATGGATTCGTGGCAATGCACAGTCCTTACGATCCAAAACCATCGGTAAAGGTAGAGAATGGAATGATTACAGAACTGGACGGAAAGAAAAGAGAAGATTTTGATTTCCTGGATCAGTTCATTGCAGATTATGCGATTCGGGTGGATCGGGCAGAAGCCTCCATGGCTGTGCCTTCTCTTGAGATCGCACGGAAGATCGTAGATATTTCCGTATCCAGAAAAGAAATCCTTTCGATCGTATCAGGAATCACACCTGCAAAAATGGCAGAAGTGATCAATCATCTGAATGTGGTGGAAATGATGATGGGCATGCAGAAAATGCGTGCAAGAAAAGTGCCGGGCAATCAGGCACATATTACAAATCTGAAGGACGATCCGGTGCAGATTGCAGCAGATGCTGCTGAAGGTGCACTTCGTGGATTCAGGGAAGAAGAAACTACCATGGGTGTGGCAAGATATGCGCCTTTTAATGCCATAGCACTTTTGATTGGCTCACAGGCCGGCAAGAAAGGAGTTCTGACTCCAGTGCTCTGCAGAAGAGGCCACAGAAGCTGGAACTGGGGATCCGTGGGTTTACTACTTACGCAGAGACGCTGTCTGTATATGGAACCGAGAAAGTCTTTATTGATGGGGATGATACTCCTTATTCAAAAGCATTTCTTAATTCGGCTTATGCCTCCAGAGGCCTTAAAGTCAGATTTACCTCAGGCGCAGGTTCCGAAGTATTGATGGGAAGCAGTGAACAGAAATCCATGCTTTATCTGGAATGCAGATGTCTTTATGTGACCAAAGGCGCTGGTTCCCAGGGAATCCAGAATGGGTCAGTAAGCTGTATTGGCGTTGCAGCCGGTGTTCCGGCAGGTATCCGTGAGGTTATGGGAGAAAATCTTGTTGCAGCACTTTTGGGACTGGAATGTGCATCTTCCAATGACCAAAGCTTTTCTAACTCAGACATGAGAAGGACTGCAAGAACTATGCTTCAGTTTATGCCTGGAACGGATTTTATTTTTTCTGGTTACGCAGCAGAGCCAAATTACGATAATATGTTTGCAGGCTCCAATTTTGATGCAGAAGACTTTGATGATTACAATGTACTGCAAAGAGATATGCAGGTGGATGGCGGGCTCAGGCCTGTTACAGAGGATGAAGTGATCCGTGTACGCCGCACCGCAGGAAAGGCAGTTCAGGCAGTATTTAAATATCTGGGGCTTACTGAGATTACTGATGAGCAGGTGGAAGCAGTTACCTATGCACATGGAAGTAAAGATACATTGAACAGAGATTCTGCAGCAGATATTATGGCAGCGGATGATCTGATGAAGTGTGGGATCACAGGGATTGATGTGGTGAGAGCATTGGCAGAAAGCGGATTTGAGGAACTGGCACAAAGTATCCTGAACATGCTGAAGCAAAGAGTGATCGGTGATTATATGCACACAGCTGCTATTCTGGATGAACATTTTCAGGTAATGTCCGGGGTAAATACACCTAATGATTATATGGGACCGGGAACCGGTTATCGTGTAACAGGAGAACGTTGGGAAGAGATCAAAGCCATTCCTCATAGGATCAATGTAGACGAATTTTAGGAGGCTGTGTTATGAAAATAGATGAACAACTGATACGTGCTGTTACTGCAGCAGTAGTGGAACAGTTGCAGAAAAACGGGCAGCTCCACTTGGATACAGTAAGAACTACAACAGACAATAAAGAAGATTATAAACTTGCCGGAAGAACGCGGATGAAGCCAAAGCATTCTTATAAGGGCGCTGTAAAAGCAGAACAGGGTACTGATCCAAAAGAGATCGTGATCGGTGTGGGAGCTGCTTTTCAGACAGAGATCCGCTCTACGATCTGTGGGATTCCTTTAGATCAGGTTTTACAGAATGTACAGGCCGGGATCGAGGAAGAAGGCATGGCTTCCAGGGTTGTTAAGGTTCTGGACACTTCAGACGTTGGATTTATGGCACTTCAGGCTGCCAAGCTTTCCGGTTCAGGGATTGGTATAGGAATCCAGTCAAAAGGTACCACTGTGATCCATCAGAAGGATCTATATCCCTTGTCTAATCTGGAACTATTTCCACAGGCACCGCTTATGTCCTTGGATACTTACAGGAAGATTGGCAGAAATGCTGCCAAATATGCCAAAGGGGAGAAGGTAACACCTATTGAATGTACCAATGACCCTATGGTGCGTGCCAAATATCAGGTAAAGGCAGCCCTGATGCATATTGTGGAAACAGAACAGCTGGATCCGGAAAAAGGGATGATCAGTTGGGAGGGAGTATGATGAGTAATTATCCTCTTGGACAAAATGAAGCAGATACAATAACTTCTAAGACAGGGAAAAAGTTGAATGAGATCACCCTTGAGGAAGTCAAAAAAGGAAATGTAACAGCTGAAGACATTAAGATTTCATCTGAAATGCTGAAACGTCAGGGACAAGTAGCCCAAGAAGCAGATAATCCTCAGATGACTGCAAATTTTGAGAGAGCGTCAGAATTGGTCAATGTTCCGGATGATGTGATTTTAGATATGTACAACAAGCTGCGGCCTAATCGTTCTTCAAAAAAGGAACTGGTGCTGATGGCACAGGAGCTTCTGGAAAAATACCAGGCGCCCCATTGTGCAAAGCTTGTACTGGAAGCAGCAGAAATATATGAAAAAAGGGGAATTCTTCTTTGAAATTGATTGCTGGTGTTGATATAGGAAATTCCACAACTGAAGTATGTATTGGGGCGATAGAAGACAATGGCAGATTCGCGTTTTCTTTCCAGCGCTTCCAGGATGACCACGGGTAGGCAAGGGAACATTGCCTAATGTTCACGGGACTCAAGGCAGCTCTTACAGAAGCAATGGAGCGGATCCATGAGCCTGCGGAGAGCGGCTTTCCCTTATTCGTCTGAATGAGGCTGCACCTGTGATCGGGGATACTGCAATGGAAGCCATTACCGAGACGATCATCACAGAGTCTTCCATGATCGGACATAATCCTTCTACACCAGCAGGTGCAGGAGAGGCAGTCGGCCGTCTATATTTCTTGAGAATATATGGAAGGGCGAGGCGGGAGTAGCCTATATAGTAGCTGTGTCCAATAGATTTTCTTATGAGGAAGCAGCCTCCAGGCTGAACCAGTTTCTGCCGGAGCTGGATATCCGAGGACTGATCCTTCAGGCAGATGAGGCTGTACTTGTGGAAAACAGACTGAACCGCAAGATGCCTATTGTGGATGAAGTGAAACATATCACCCGGATTCCGGAAGGAAAGCTGGCTGCTATTGAGGTTGCCCTGCCAGGTACATCTGTCAGGATGCTTTCCAACCCTTATGGGATCGCAACCCTTCTCGGGCTGGATGCACAGGAAACAAAAGCCATTACCCCTATTGCCAAAAGCCTTGTGGGAAAAAGAAGTGCAGTAGTGATCCGCACACCTCATGGAAATATGAGAGAAAATATTCTGCCCGCAGGGAGATCCATTTAACAGGGGAGAAAGATCTGTGGGTGAATATTGATGCAGGTGCAGATGTGATCATGGAAGCAGTTGCCCAGGCAGGGGAGATCCAGGATATTACAGGGGCAGGATAATACCAATGTGGCAATGTCAGTGTGGACCAGACGGATGGCTGAGGCAGCCTGGGCAGCAAGGAGATGAAGAGAACCTAACCACAGACACTTGGGCTGTGGACACCCTGGCTCCTGAGACCAGGCATCTTGCTGGAGAACGGTATGGAGACAAGGCACTGATTGCCCAGCCACTGCAGACTCAGCATCTGCCTATGGCAGCAATCGCAGAGAGATTAGAGGAAAACTGCACACCAAGGTGTCAGTTGCCGGAAGTGGGAGGAGGGAGGCATGGTTCTCCCTGCTGGTGCAAATGCAGCAGCCTGGCACTAGGCTTCCGCTGGCAATTCTGGATATGGGAGGAGGATCTACAGATGCAGCTGTCCTTGAACCAGATGGTTCTGTAAGGACCACCCATCAGGCAGGTGCCGGTGAACTGGTTTCCATGCTGATACAGACAGAACTTGGCCTTGGCAGCCGGGTTAGCAGAACAGATCAAGAAGTATCCTATGGGAAAGGTGGAAAGCCTGTTTCATATGCGTTTGGAAAAATGGAGCTATGCAGTTCTTCCCGATCCATAGATCCAAGATATTTTGGTCATGTGGTTTTGCTTGCACCAGGCGAGATGCTGAAGATTGAAGAAGACATTCCTATGGAAACGTATCCTGGAGGTGCGGCAGGATGCCAAGAAAAAGGTATTTGTGAGAAATGCGATTCGTGCACTTCGGACGATCGCACCGGGAAATGACCTGAAAAATATACCCAATGTGGTTTTGGTTGGCGGTTCGGCAGAGGGTTTTTGAGATACCAGAGATGCTGATGGCAGCTCTTTGAGAATACAGGATCGTATGCGGACGAGGGAAATATCAGAGGGACAGAAGGTCCAAGAAATGCAGTAGCAACAGGGCTTTTGATGTCCTATCTTGGGGAGAAACATCAAGGGTAAAGTAAGAACAGGAAGGAGAAGAGGCAATGGTTGTGAACAGGCCGGAGATCATATTGTATACCTGCAGGCCGGATGCGGATTATCTGAAAGAAGTCTGTGCCGGGATCGAAGAAGAAGGCGTACTATATCGTATATACAGCCGTCAGGGAGATCTGGATACACTGGCTTTTGAAGCAGCGGCTGCCTCTATGTTAGGCTGTGGGATCGGGATCACAGGCAGTGAGCTTGCCATGCAGATGCAGCATCTTCCTAAAGGAAAAAATGTTTTTGAATTAAATTGTCCCAGATTCTGGCAGTGTCGTAATCTGGGAGCCAATAGCGCAAGGGCTGTAAAGAAGATGCCCTTTAAATCTGTAATAACCGGAAAAATGGAGGAATCACTGTTATGAATATTTATACGAAAGGCGGAGACAAAGGGACAACAAGTCTTGTACATACAAAAAATGTGTCAAAGTCAGATGACAGGATTCAGCTGGTTGGCACCATTGATGAGCTGACCAGTCACATTGGTCTGGTAAAATCCATGTTAACGGATCCGGATATGATACAGAATCTGGAAAAGATCCAGTCTACACTGATCACTTTAATGGCCGGGGATCGCTGATCCTTATAAACGGGATTATCGGATCAGTGATGAGGAAACCAGTTTTCTGGAAGCAGAAATTGATCGGCTGGAAGGCTTGTTTGACAGACCAAAGAAGTTTATTCTTCCAGGCGGCAGCCGTTTGTCAGCAGAGACGGATGTGGCACGTACTGTTGCCAGGCGGGGAGAACGGGCGCTGGCTGCTGTCAGTGTGAAATTCGGGGCAGATAATGGTGCAAAAAAATATATGAATCGTCTGGCAGATTATCTTTATGTACTGGCAAGGTATATAGATGCCAGAGAAATGGGACAGACAAAAGATGGTGCATCTGGAAAAGAAGGATCTGCAGATAAGGATAATCTGAAGAACAGAGGAAGTATTATGGGACAGAAGGAAATGCCGGTCAGTGAGGCTGTGATACAGGAAGTTTTGAAAAGAATGGGAATACAGGGAAAGATCACTTTGGACAGTGCCAAAAGACTGATCGAAGCCATCGAGCAGGAGGCGCAGCGAAGAGGAAAGAAGGCTGTGATCGCAGTCTGCGGTCCGGATGGGAATCCTATTGCAGTTCATGTGATGGATGGTGCATTCCTGGTAAGCTTTGATGTAGCTGTCAAAAAGGCATATACTTCTGTTGCTGTTAAAATGACAACAATGGAACTCTCTGCACTTGCCCAGCCAGGAGGAACTTTCTATGGACTGGATAAAATGGACAATGGAAAGATTGTGATCTTTGGCGGTGGTGTACCCCTGAAAGTGGGGGATACCATTATCGGAGGATTGGGCGTCAGCGGCGGTACCGGGAGAGGAAGACCATTCTCTGGCAGAGTATGGATTGAGCATTCTGAACCAGGTATTATGATAAAACTGTGACGGTGCAGTTTTGGGCAGCCATTTTTCAAATTATTGCGTATATCTTTATATTTCAGAAAAGACATTTTATATCAGTCGAGAAGACTCCCCCACCTCTTTCAGGTGGTGTGTAACTGCTCGACTTGAATTTATGGAGGAAACAAACCTGTGTTTTTCCATGTAAAATGTCTTTTTTTGATGGAAATAAAAATAGGGTGGATATAAACATCCTGCAAACTTTCGGTGAAATATATCTTTATGTTGGAAAAACAGACAGGATCAGAAGGGAAAACAGGTGCAAACTGTCAAAATATGCAAAATGAGAGGGTTTTCTTTTGGTTGTATTCTGGCAGATGCTTTGATAGAATGTAGGAAACGAAAGAGGGAAATAAGTAAAAATACATGTCTGCTGTCAGTTCTGAACAGCGAAAATCTCCCATCTTTTTATTTTTTTGTCTAAAAACCGGAAGTCAGGCTGATAAACAGTGAAGACTTCCGGTTTTGTCTACAATTTTTTATATTTTCCTGGCGTAGTACCTTTGTATTTACGGAAGGTACGGATAAAATAGCTTAAATCATTAAAGCCTGTCCGATAGGCAATCTCAGTAATGGAGTCATCTGTGGTGGAAAGCTGGTAGCAGGCCTCCTCGATCCGTTGTCGGTTTAGGTAGTCCATCGGGGTCTGGTGGGTCATTTCGGAAAAAAATCTGCAGAAATATTTAGGGGACATGGAAACAGAGGCAGAAAGCTGCTGCAGGGTCAAAGGACTGGCATAATTCTGTTCAATAAATTCGACCACCTGTTTCAGCTGCTGAAGTCTCTTATAGTCACGTCTTGTTTTGGAAATCCGGTCAAGATATAATTGTTTACCAAAAACAAGTCCAAAAAAATGATAAAATTGTCCAATAACTGTCATTTCGTATCCTATGCTTTTTTCCAGGATAGCCTGAAAGATATCGTTCACAGTATCCACAATATCCGGGTATTTTCCTGTAAAATGATGATATACCATTAATTCCTGATGGGCGATCTTCTGGATGTATTCCCCACACAGGGTATTTTGCTTGATAAATGTATTGATGTCAAAAACAATACACTCATATACACAGCCATTGTCTGGTATGCCACTGTGAAGAATACCACTGTTGACAAAAATAACATCACCTGCTTGTGCAGTAAAGCTTTTTTCGTCTAAAGTGACAGTAAGGCTTCCGCACAGGATTCGCATGATCTCGTATTCCATATGCCAATGATAAGACATTTCATAGCGTGGGTGGCTGCTGTCAATGTGATGAAATTCAAAAGGAAACTGATACGTCCCTCTTGGCCGGTCTTCATTCTGATCCAATCCGTGCAAAAAAATACATCTCCTTTCATTAAAATAGAAAAAGTGAATATTATGCTATTATTTGCTATTATAACACAAGTAATAATGTGCACACAACGGTATAATGACAATCAGAGAAGGTTGTACATATGTATCTGTCAGGGGATAAGACTAAGACAGATACACATTCTAAATTTTATTATGGGAGGTATTTAATATTATGGCAAAGAGCAGACTGATCGGTGAATATCCTGTAATCGGTATTCGTCCTACGATTGACGGCAGAAGAGGCGCACTGGATGTAAGAGGTTCTCTGGAAGAACAGACCATGGGAATGGCAAAGGCTGCTGCAAAATTATTTGAAGAGAATCTGAAATATTCCAATGGCGAGCCGGTAAAGGTTGTAATCGCAGATTCTACTATCGGACGAGTTGGCGAATCAGCAGCATGTGCTGATAAATTCAGAAGAGAGGGCGTAGATATTACTCTTACCGTTCTCCATGCTGGTGCTACGGTTCAGAGACAATGGATATGGATCCACAGACCATTAAGGCAGTCTGGGGCTTTAATGCAACAGAAAGACCGGGAGCTGTATATCTGGCATCTGTTCTTGCTACACATGCACAGAAAGGACTTCCTGCATTTGGTATTTACGGACATGAGGTTCTGGATGCAGATGACATGGAGATGCCTGCAGATGTTAAAGAAAAAATGCTCAGATTCGGACGTGCAGCAGTTGCAGTTGCTTCTATGAGAGGCAAATCCTGGCTGCAGATCGGATCTATCTGTATGGGTATCGGCGGTTCCATTATCGATTCTGATTTCATCGAGTCCTACCTTGGAATGCGTGTAGAGTCTGTGGATGAGGTAGAGATCATCCGTCGTATGACAGAAGGCATTTATGATCACGAAGAGTTTGAGAAGGCTCTGAAATGGGCAAAAGAAACCTGCACTATCGGATTTGATAAGAATCCACCAGAACTTCAGATGACAGAAGAGCAGAAAGAAGAGCAGTTTGAATTTGTTGTTAAGATGGCAGTGATCGTTCAGGAGCTGATGAACGGATGCGATAAGCTGGATCCGAAGTTCTCTGAAGAAGCGATTGGACATAATGCACTTGGAGCTGGATTCCAGGGACAAGAGACAGTGGACAGACTTCTATCCAAACGGTGACTTCGCAGAGGCAGTCCTTAATACATCTTTTGACTGGAATGGAGCAAGAGAGCCATACATCCTTGCTACAGAGAATGATGTTCTGAATGGCCTTGGAATGATGTTTATGAAGCTTTTGACAGGACGTGCACAGATGTTTGCAGATGTACGTACTTTCTGGAGCCCAAGCGCGATCAAGCGTGTGACAGGCTATGATGCAGAAGGTCTGGTTAAAGAAAATGGCGGTCTGATCCATCTGATCAATTCCGGTGCATGCTGTCTGGATGCAAGCGGAGAGGCAAAAGATGAGAACGGCACACCAGTCATGAAAGAGTGGTGGAATATTACTGAGGAAGATCAGAAAGCAATCATGGCTGCTACTACATGGAATGCAGCTGATAACGGATACTTCCGTGGCGGCGGATTCTCCTCCAGATTTGTTACAAAGGCAACCATGCCTGCAACAATGATCCGTCTGAACCTTGTAAAGGGTCTTGGACCAGTTCTTCAGATCGCAGAGGGATGGACGGTAGAGCTTCCTGAGGATGTATCTGATACTCTTTGGAAACGTACAGATTATACATGGCCATGTACCTGGTTCGTACCAAGATGCGATGGCAAAGAGGGAGCATTCAAATCTGCATACGATGTTATGAACAACTGGGGTGCTAACCATGGCGCAATTTCCTATGGCCATATTGGTGCAGACCTGATTACTATGTGCTCCATGCTTCGTATTCCTGTATGTATGCACAATGTATCTGAAGATCAGATCTTCCGTCCGGCAGCATGGAATGCTTTCGGTATGGATAAAGAAGGTGCTGATTACCGTGCATGCAAGAATTACGGACCATTATATAAATAATGGGATGAGTGTGGGAGTACAGACAAGAAGTGATCTGCAGGTATCATAGACTGCATCCTGTATCCTGACTTTATATTAAATAGTAGTATTCATTTGCCTGACCGTCTGTATGGATGGTCAGGCGTTTTTTCTGCAAAAAATGACAAAAAAAGATTGAAACTTTCCATGGACATGATAGAATGAAAGATAATAGGCAACTTTCCAATCAATGCATCTTATGAGGGAAATGGTCAGTTGCATTAGCAGAAAGAAAGGGAATGGAAGAACCATATGAAGAATATTCTAAAAGGATTTTTGGGGGCTGTATTTACTGTTCTGTTTACCATTACAGCATGGGCAGATGCAGGTAATACACAAAGCATAGATTATCCCACAGATTATTACATGATCGTGGAAAGCAAAGAAGGCGGTATTAATATATATGCTGAGGCGGATCTGTCCAGCCAGAAGCTGAATGATCAGCTGATCCCTAATGGGACAGCCCTTCATATAGAAGGTGAAAAGCAAACAGACGATAAGCGTATATGGGGCTATACCAAATATCATGGTATGTATGGATTTGTTCCTACAGATGATCTGAAGCCGGTTACCCGCTCACAGGCTGTACAATCTGAGTATTATCTGTATGGCGGCAAGGATGCAGATTATGATCTTACGGTTGCAGCAAAAGATGGCAGCGTTGCCTTATATCATGGCCCTGGAGAGAAGTATGACACAGTGTCCGGCGCAGACCAGATACCGAATGGACAGGTTCTGCATATTACAGCAGAGGCAGATGCAGGTGAGGATGGCCTGTGGGGAAAGACGGATTATGAAGGACTGGAAGGCTGGGTAAATATTCATCAGGCCAAGGGCGAAGACTCCAAGGGAGAGGACGCAGATGGGCTAGAGATCATTGAGACTGTAAATCCAACTGAGAAAGCCACACCTACAAAGGAGCCGGAGACAGCCTCTGCAAAGATGTCGGAAGCTGCACCTGCAAAGAAGGCACAGGCTACACCTACTAAGAAGCCGGAAGCAACGCCAACAAAGGAACCAGAGGCTACTGTTACAGAGAAGCCGGAAGCCACACCTACCAAGAAGCCAGAGGCTACACCTACTAAGAAGCCGGAAGCAACGCCAACAAAGGAACCGGAGGCTACACCTACTAAGAAGCCGGAAGCAACACCAACAAAGGAACCAGAGGCTACTGTTACAGAGAAGCCGGAAGCCACACCAACAAAGGATCCGGAGACTGTAACACCTACAGAAGAAGCAGTAACACCTACAGAAGAAGCAGTAACACCTACCGAAGCGGCGGTGACACCTACGGAAGAGGCAGTAACACCTACAGAGGAAGCAGTTACACCTACGGATAAAGCTTCTGCTGAGAAGGACGCGAGTGCAAAGGAAGCTTCTTCTCAGGAAGCAAAGGCTGAAAAAGGGATTGGCAATTTAGCTTTATGGATACTTTTGGCAGCTGTAGTGATAGGGTTGATCATAGTAGTGGTTCTTATGAAAAAGAACAAGAAAAATTAAATCAGAATACAAAAAGAACGGCCATATATCTTCCTGATGAAACAGGAGGATATACAGCCGTTTTTATGTTGTGTGAAATGACTTTGCAATGAAAGATCATTTGTTGATGACAACGCCCTTCTGAAGCATTACATTGGCATATACAGCCTTTTCACTTGTTGCAATAATGCAATAAGCTGTTTTGGCTTCTTCATAAAATGCAAACCGCTCAATATTACCTACAGCAGAAGCACCACGGGAATCATGCTTGGTAACAATTTCTTTATAAGTATCCCAGATAGGTGTAGCCACCTGATCTCCTGGCATGACTTCCATCAGATTAACCGGATGATCTACATAAGTATCCAGTGGAATCATAGTAAGGATGGCATCCAGGATCTCCGGTACACCATGACCATCGCACCGCACGACCACTGCATTTTTACCCATAGATTCTACAGGGAAATTACCGTCTGCAATTACAAGACGGTCACTGTGACCCATTTCACATAATACCTTTAATAATTCAGGTGATAAAATTTCAGGAACTCCCAATAACATTGTTTGCTCTCCCTTCTGTCCTTTTTTTAATAGAGTACATGGAGACAGAAGAGATTGCAAGGCAATATTTTACTGAAAAAGATGAAATAGTTACGGAAAAGTTATTGTAAACGGAGTAAACAGTAATACGGAAAATCTATATAAAACATCAACAACCGTAACATGGGATATTTGCAGCTGCTCGACTTGAATTAAAGAAACTGGCTGAACTCAACTTTTTCTTTATTGGGGCCTTCAATGGTAAAAAACTTCACTCCATTGTCCCAGAAAGGCAGGAAGTGGATCTGGTCATTTAAGGTGTTAAGGTCATGTCTGCATACCAGGTCGTATACAGCTTCAATATCTGTTACATTAATGGCAATATGTTCTATCGCACCGTAAGCCATAGACGTAGAATCACACTCATAGGCTTCAATTACAAGATCGCCAAGTTTTAAAAAGTTTACAGACTTACCGGTATCCTCCATTGTTGTGGAAAAGGCAATCTCAAATCCCAGTTCTGAGTAGAATAAAAGAGTTTCAGCCATGTCGGTTGTAGGAATGCCGATGTGCTGAACACCGGTAGCATAATCTTTGATTTGCATGTTATAAATCTCCTTTCGCATTTAAATATATCAGATGGGTCATCTTACATATAACTTATGGTTCTGGTGCTGGAGCTGCGGCCGTATACAACATTTTGACCGGAACGGCTGTAAGCACGTACTCTGTAACGATAAGTGATGCCTTTTACAGCTTTTGAATCTAAATAGGTAAGGCTACGGCTTACTCCCGCCTTTTTCCAGGCTCCATTTTCATAGCGGTAGATCACATAGCCTGTGGCACCGCTGCATCGTTTCCAGCTGAGACGGATTCCCTGGGAAACAGACTTCGGGGTTCTAAGTGTTACTCTGGACAAAGGAGTGGCAGCTGTGATACCGGAGGTAAGGTAGGAGCCAAGCACCTGACGGTTGCCTGTATTTGTAAAAGCTCTTACTGTATAGGTGTTTATTTTTCCTGGGGCAACCGGGAAAGAACGTGAGCTTTTATGGATAAAGGAAGTGGTGCTGGCATCTGTGGAACCCAGTAATTTCCAGCGTTTTCCTTTTTTGATGTAAATACGGTATCCATCTGCATCTGCTACCTTTTTCCAGGAAATCAGGTTCCTGTTTGCAGAAAGAAGAGATACTTTTTTTAAGGCTGGTGCAATGGCTGTAGGGATTCCCTTCTTTCCTTTCGCATCATATCGGCTTGTTCCTGCTTTGGATACAGCACGTACTGTGTAGGTATAAGTAGTTCCGGGCGTTAAATAACGGTGATTGTAACCATTTCGTTTAATGCCTTTTTGAAGGACTTTCCATGATTTGGCATTGCCCTCTTTGTAATAGAGAGTATAGGAAGTGGCACCAGGAATCTTGTCCCACATGATCCGAAGTGAACGGGAACTGGTAGCCTTCACAGTATGGATCTTCGGGGTACGCAGACGCGAATCCACTGTAACGGTCAAAGCAGTGGTGACCTGGGAGTCCCCCTTCAGGGTCACGGTAATCCTGACTTTTCCGGCACGCTTCGGGGTCAGGATCCCACTGGAGGATACTCTGCACACAGAGGGGCTGGCACTTGCAAAAGTAAGGGCAGATGGAGAAATCTGTACATGGGAAAAGCCATTGTCAATAAAAAATTCGACTTCTTTTCTTTCACTAAGGCCAAGTTTCGTATTGTCAGTTGCATAAAATTTAAACGGAATACCGGATGAAGAAATAAAGGGTATTTCTGCAGAAACAGTACTGCTGGTATAAGCGTTCATATCAGCGGGAGCAGTAACCTGCTTTCCGTAAAGGATCACCCAATAGCTTACACCTCCGGCAGTGATGGCTCCAACACCTGCAGCTGTGTAATCTGCATTAAAAATACCTGCCTGATCATCTCCGTTCATCCATACTGCCAATGCTTCCGAAGCGGTTCCCTGTCCTGCAGAAATGCTTTCGTAAGAAGCATCCAGGCAGGCTGTAAGTCCTGAAACGCCAATAGGCCTTGTATGGGAATAAAGCACCGTAAGCTCACCGGCACGCTTCATGGCTGCATCCAACAGAGCTGTGTCCATGGTAAGCGGGGAAAGGCCTTTCGCTGAACGCTGCTGATTTACAAGGGCAACCAGCTGGGACGCACTTTCATAATCATAAGTAATATTAATGGGAATCCTGCTGGCTGTTTTCAGAAGCTCATCTGCAGGGTTCGCCCGGGTATCCGGACGGATAGATACAGAGGCTGTATCCGGAAAAGCATGGTCGCCTACTGTTACAGAGGCATAGGGCAGGACCACGGAGGTGATGCCTGTATTATAAAATGCATATCTACCAATAGAAATCAGGCCCTCTGGAAGCGTAATCTGATTAAGAGAAGGGCAGCCCATAAATGCCTGATACCGGATCTCCTTCAGAGAAGAAGGAAATACCACTTCTTTCAGGGAAGCAGATTGTCCGAAGCATCCGTTAGGGATCAAGGTAACACCTTCCGGGATCTGGATCCGCTCCAGGGAATTGCAATAGCTGAAACTGTTGTTGCCGAATTCGCGGATCCCTGTACCGAATATTATGCTGGAAAGACTGCCGCAATATTGGAAGCACTGGGTAGGAATCTGGGTCAATCCGTTGCCGATGGTAACATCTTGCCATCTGTCCGCAGCTGGAAAAAGCACTGGTACCCATCTCGGTTACAGTATCAGGGATCCTGATGGAGGTCAGGCGGCTTCTATAAAAGCTGGCAAGTCCAAGCCTGGATACCTGGTTCAAATCCACAGTCTGCAGATTGGCTGCATAAAAAGCATACACGCCAATGGTCTTTACCGAATCAGGTACCTGGTAGCTTTGTGCTGAGCGGGCAGGCGGGTAAAGACATAAAGTGGTCATGTCTTTTGTGAAAACAACACCGTCCACGCTCTGGTAAGAAGGATTCTCCGGGGAAACAAGCAGCTCCTGCAGCCATTCGCAGCCAAAAAGCATTTTGTCAGAAAGCGTAGTCAGAGAAGCCGGAAGAGTCAGGGAAGTGATCTGGGTTGCCTGAAAAGCAAAATCACCGATCTTTGCAACGGAATCCGGCAAAGAAACAGAAGCCAGGGAGGTACATTCTGCAAAGGCACCGTCACTGATCCCTTCCAATGTATCCGGAAGGGATACAGAAGTTACCTTAGAAAATCCGTAAAAAGCAGCGGATCCGATCTGGGTGATCCCTGAAGTGATCTGGATCTGTGTAGCCTGGCCACGATAGCAGTCCCAGGAAGGACGTACACTCTGACTGAAGTCTCCTGTACTGCCTGTACCGGAAAGAGTCAGGATCCCTGTGTCTGTATCAAAAGCAGCCTGGATACCGGTGCTTGCTGTCACATCCTCATCATTAAGAGACGAGTCCCCATCCGAAAAAAGGGAAACATCGTCTGCATCTGCACCGAAAACATCTGCTCCCACGGAAGATTCATGGGCTATATCTATAGGCGCATCCAGGTCCGTGGAGTCTGCAGCAGCCACATCCTGGATGTCTGCAGCCTCTGATTCGCCGGAAGCATCTGTATTGTGGAAAGATTCATCTGTTACATCCTGAAACATGTCATCGGAAATGCTATCAGAAATATTATTGGAAGCTTCTTCAAAAAGACTGGCATCATCTGTATAAGCTTCTTCTGTACCCCAGACAGGACCTGCAGAAGTGCAGACCATGGCAGCAGCCAGAAGGATGGCAATGTTTTTTCTTTTCAAACTAATTTCCTCCCTTGAAAATGAAATTTAACTATTCAGATTATACCACCCACAGCTAAAAATAGGAATGCTTTTTGTGCAAAATTCAGGAGTTCCGTTGTAATAAAAGGGCGAATATGCTACTATATTAGAAAAGAATTGGAGAGGGAGATCGTAAAAAGTACCGGTGGGCAGAAGATTGGGGAATGTATAAGGTGCTTTTACAAACAGGAAGAATAATGTATCGTATTTTATTAGTAGATGATGAGATCCTGGTAAGAGATGCTATCCGGGAGAATATTGATTGGGAAGCCATGGACTGCCAGCTGGTAGGGGATTGCGAGAATGGCAGGCAGGCTATGGAGTTTATAACAGAGCATCCGGTGGATATTGTTCTTACAGATATTTGTATGCCTTATATGGATGGCATGGAATTAAGTAAGTTTCTTCATGAAGAGTATCCGGATATTTTTATTGTGATTTTTAGCGGCTTTGGAGAATTTGAATATGCCCAGAAGGCTATCCAGTATGGGGTGAGCGAATATCTTCTTAAGCCTGTTACCGCTATGGAGCTGCGGGAAGTGATCGGCAGAGTAAAAGAGAAGGTTGATGAGAAGCGTGGGGCCAGGGAGCAGATGGATTCGCTGCTTCGTACCTCTGAGGATTATCGGGACAACGCACTGATGATCCGGTCCGGAGCGATCGAGGGGCTTGTGTTCCTGCACCAGGGATATTCAGGAAAGCCTTCATCAGCTGGAAAGGCTGGGGATTCATCTGGATGCCCAGTCCTACAGGGTAGCGATCATTGACCTGGATGCTTATTCCCAGCTCTTCCAGATCGAAGCAGACCAGAGACAGGAAAGCCAGCTGATGACCTTTGTGCTTTTTAATATCAGTGATGAGATCGTAAGCCGTGAGAATGCAGGCATTGCATACCAGGAAGGCAGCAGCCGGGTCTGTGTTCTTTTTACTGGCGAAAAGAATAAAGAATTTGAAAGCCGGATCCAGACAGTATGCAAAGAGATCCAGGAGAAAGCCGGGGAGGCCATCGGCATGGGAGTATCCGTTGGCATCGGTGGCTGGGTGAGAAGTCTGGCAGAATTGCATTTTTCCCATGAGCAGGCCCAGAAAGCGATTGAGTGCAGATATCTTCTTGGAGGTAATCTGCTTATTAATATGGAAGATGAAAAAGAACAGGAAAGCGGGCTTTCCATCCAGGTGCTGCTGGAGGATCTGGCAGAAGGCATGAAAACAGGAGAGTGGGACCTGGTACAAGGCAATCTGGATCAGATCGTACAACTTATTCAGAAGGCGCGGGTAGGGAAAACCCGGGCATGCGGCTATTTGCAGCAGATCATCCGTACCATTGGCCTGTGTCTTGGATCTGTTACCGGAGATCATAAAAAAGAAATAAAGCAAAGAGAGTCGCTGCAGGCAAAAATACCAGAACAGCGCACCTTCCGTGAAGCGGTGACACTGGTAGAAGAATACGCAAAAAAGTCCTTTGAGGAACTTCAGATGATGAACAGCTCCAGCGGGCACAGACAGGCGGCTCTTGCCATGGACTACATAAAGACCCGTTATATGCAGCCGGATCTGAATCTGAATCAGATATGTTCTTATCTAAACATCAGTACCAGCTATTTTTCCACTGTTTTTAAAGAATTGACAGGTGAGACATTTATCGAGGTACTGGGACGGCTGCGGATTGAAAAGGCAATGGAGCTTCTGGAGAGTACGACCCTGAAAAACTATGAGATTGCAGAGAAGGTAGGATTTGCAGATCCTCATTATTTCGGGATCTGTTTTAAGAAAATGACTGGGAAAACGCCTACCGAATATGCCCGGGAGAAACGCCGATGAAAGAAAAAAAGAAAAACAGGGATGTGCTCCGGCATTTTAAAAGTGTAAGGAGTGCACTTTTTGCTGCTATATCTGTGATGGTGCTGTGTGCTGTGGTCATTGTGGTAGCAATTTCCCTGCGCTTTACCAGAACCTCTGTATTTGATAATGCAGTGGTTTATACCAGGACGATTGTGCGCCAGACCAACCAGAATATCGATTCCTATATTGATTACATGGACAATATTGTAACTATGGTTTCTGGCAGCCGGGACACCCAGTCATTTCTGTATAATAAGGATGAAGAAACACTTCAGGTTTCCGAATGCAGACAGCGACTGGTAGAGCAGTTTCGGACGATCCTGAAAAGCCGCAGCGATATTCGTAACATTGGCCTTATCGAAAAAGACGGGAACCGGCTTTTTAATAATGGCGGCCAGCAGAAGAATGCTGTATCTGGATCTTGACACCCAGGCATGGTATAAAAATGCTATAACCAGCAACCGTTCCGTACTTACTTCGTCTCATGTGCAGCATGTGATCAGGGAGAACGCCCCTGGGTGATCACAGTAAGCCGCGGAGTGCGTAATTTTACAGGAAGCGGCAACAGAGAAGGTGTTGTATTTATTGACTTGAATTACAGTGCTATCAGTGAATTGTGCGACCAGAACAGTATTGGTTCCAAGGGATACGTTTTCCTTCTTGACCAGGATGGTAATGTTGTTTATCATCCCCAGCAGCAACAGCTTTATAATGAGCTTCAGACTGAAAATATCGACCTTGTTATGAATACAGACAAGGAAACACTGATGGATGGAAGTGGGGATAATGCCAAGATCTATACGATTTCCCGGTCTGAGAAAACCGGCTGGACTGTAGTTGGCTGTACCAATGTGGCAGAGCTTTTGAAAGACAGCAAAAAGGCCAGAAGTATTTATGTGCTGGTAGCGGCAATCCTGGTGATCGTAGCATTGGTTCTTTCCAATCTGATCTCAAGGAATATTACACGGCCGCTGCAGCAGCTTCGGGATTCTATGGCAAGGGTACAGGAAGGGGATTTCAGGGCAGCGGAAGTAGAAGTGACCTCTCGGAATGAGGTGGGCAGCCTGACCAGATCCTTCAATGTGATGACCAGCAGGATCCAGGAGCTGATGAAGCAGAATATTTATGAGCAGCAGCAGAAAAGAAAAAGTGAATTGAAGGCATTGCAGTCCCAGATCAATCCGCATTTTCTGTACAATACCCTGGACTCTATCATATGGATGGCAGAAGGGAAGAAAAATGAGGAAGTTGTGGTTATGACTGCTTCCCTGGCAAGGCTTCTCAGACAGAGCATCAGCAATGAAGAGGAACAGGTACCTATTGGCCAGGAGGTGGAATATGCAAGAAGCTACCTGACTATCCAGAAAATGCGTTACAAGGATAAACTGGAGTTTCAGATCCAGGTTGATGCCCAGATCATGGGAGTGCCTATCATTAAGCTGGTGCTTCAGCCTTTGATTGAAAATGCGATCTACCATGGACTGAAATATAAAGAAGGTAAAGGCCTTCTCATTGTCAGAGGATACAGGGAAGGGGAAAATGCAGTGATCCAGATCAAGGACAATGGAGCAGGCATGGATGAGCAGACTTTGTCCCATATTTTTGAAAAACACAAAGTAAATTATCGGTCAAATGGGGTTGGAGTCTATAATGTACAGAAAAGACTTCAGTTGTATTATGGAATGGATTACGGCATTACATACAGCAGCAGGCAAGGGGAAGGAACCACTGCTTCTATTGTTATTCCTATGAATATGATTCCTATGAACAGGAGGCAGATCATGAAAAAATATAAAAAATGGATCGCCATGGGGTGCTATCGGCTTCCTGATATTTCTTGGCTTTTTTACAGGTTATATCCTGCAGAGGCAGAAAAGCAGCACACCATTGTCTTTGATCTATATTCCCAAAACCGAAGACGGAACCAGCGATTTCTGGTCTTCACTTATTTCCGGAGCCAGGATGGCTGCCAGTGAATATGGAGTACAGCTGGAAGTGATGGCACCGAAAAATGAACACGTATGGAAAAGGGCAGATCAGTTTCCTTAAAGAAGCAATCAAGCAAAATCCAGATGGGATCCTTTTTTCCACATCCAGCAGTAGTGCAGCCAATGAAGATCTGAAAAAAGCAAAAGAAAAAGGGATTTGCATTACCTATATTGATTCCTGTACCTCAGAGGAATTGCAGGATCTGACTGTAGCTACAGACAATGTGGAAGCAGGGCGCAGGCTGGGGGAATATGCAAGGACGATCGTAGGCAAGGATGATAAGATTGCAGTGATCAGTCATGTGAAAGGAGTTTCCACAGCTGTGGAACGTGAGCAGGGATTCCGTGAAGGTCTGGGAGATTATGAGAAGAATATTGTGGAAGTGGTGTACTGCAATTCACTTTTTGACAGATCCTATAAGCTGGCAAAGGAACTGATGGAAAAGTATCCGGATCTGAAGATGATCGCAGGCATGAATGAGTATTCTTCTGTAGGCGCAGCCAGGGCGGTGAAGGAGGCGGAAGCAAAGGACCGGATCGCCACCGTTGGCATCGACAGTTCTCAGGAAGCAGTGCAGCTGATGGAGCAGGGCGTATTTAAAGCATTTGTTGTACAGAAAGCTTTTAAGATGGGATATCTTGGAGTAAAAGAAACGATTCTTCACCTGGAAGGGAAAAAGGAAGAAAAGAATATTGATTCCGGTTGTGAACTGATCACCCCGGAAAACATGTACAACAGTGAGATGGAAAAGCTGTTATTTCCATTTAATACAAAAAAGAATACATAAAAATGCAAAAAGGGAGCGGAGTGATCCGTTCTCTTTTTGCATTTTGAAAAAAAAGGTAAAAAATTACCATATCGTAAATTTTTAACCTTTTTCAAGAATATATTCCATTAAAATCCAGATGGTCACAGGATATAATAATCACAGTTGAAGGGAAATGAAATGAGGAGGAACGGAAATGGAAAATTTCAAAAACAGCCCATTTGTAAAAAAGGTTGGATTTAACAGGATTGTATTATGTGGTGTGCTTCTTGTTATGTACATTGCATTTGCAATCATCAGCCCTACGTTTTTAAGCTATTCCCGAATCCTGAGTGCATTGAACTATGCATACTTTCTAGGATTCCTGGCATTGGGAGTTACCTTTGTGATCGCCACCGGCGGTATTGATTTCTCAATCGGTCCGGTTATGTTCTGTGCAGCACTGATCGCAGGAAGACTTCTGACAAAAGACGGCATACCTACAGGAGCAGCTCTTCTGGTATGTGTTCTGGTAGGCCTTGTGTTTGGTATCTGGAATGGATTCCTGGTAGCCTACATGGGACTTCCGTCATTTATCTCTTCCATGGCTTCCATGATGCTGGCAAAGGGAATCGGTTCTGTATTTACACAGACACAGACCATCAGCTGGCCACAGTCAAGTGATGCATCCGGCTGGTACAGAAGCCTGGTAAGAATGAAGATCGGAAATACAGATGTTCCCACTGGTCTTCTGATCCTGCTTGTGATCGCAGTGATCTGCGCAATCATCCTGAATAATACAAAAGCAGGAAGATATATCCTCTGCCTGGGCAGCAACAAAGAAGCAGTCCGCTTATCCGGTGTTAATGTTAAGAAATGGGAAATGCTGGCATATGTGATCTGCGGAATATTGGCAGGAGTTGCAGCAATCGCCTATGTTGGTTCCTATACAACAGTTCAGCCGGGACTTGGTGATACATTCAACAATGATGCTATCGCAAGCTGTGTTATGGGAGGAACTTCCATGGCAGGTGGTGTGGCATCTATCGGAGGAAGTATTATTGGTGTTCTGATCGTATCACTTCTTCAGGAAGGTATCCTTGCAATGGGCTTCCAGAAAGATTATCAGTATGTAATTACCGGTATCATCGTTCTTCTGGCTGTGTATGCAGATGTTCGGAGTAAGAAGAGAAAGAACTGATGTGTGACTACAATAAAGTAGAGAGAAAGGATAGAGATATGGGTGAAGTCATTTTAACAATGAAGGGTATAGATAAGTCTTTCCCCGGTGTTCATGCACTGGACCATGTTGACCTGGAGATCAGAAAAGGTGAAGTTCATGCTCTGATGGGAGAGAACGGAGCCGGTAAATCCACTCTGATGAAAGTCCTGACAGGTATTTATTCCAAGGATTCCGGTTCGATTACATATGAAGGAAAAGAAGTAGAGTTTACAAGCCCAAGGGATGCACAGGATGCAGGTATTGTGATCGTGCACCAGGAACTGAACATGCTGAATCATCTTACAGTTGCTCAGAATATTTTTATCGGCCGTGAGATCATGAATGGCAAGCTGATCAATGATGCGAAGATGAACGAGGAAGCGGCAAAGCTTTTCAAACAGCTGAACATTGATATTGATCCAAAGGAAAAAATGGGAAATCTTACTGTTGGTAAGCAGCAGATGTGTGAGATCGCCAAAGCGATTTCTCATGAGGCAAAGGTTATCATTTTTGATGAGCCTTCTGCAGCTCTTACAGAAGCTGAGATCGAGGAGCTGTTCAAGATCATCCGTGATCTGAGGGATAAGCAGCTGGGAATCGTTTATATTTCCCATCGTATGGATGAGATCAAGGTGATTACAGACCGTGTAACCGTTATGCGTGATGGAAGTTACGTAGGCACACTGATCACTAAGGATTGCACAAAAGATGATATCATCAATATGATGGTTGGCCGTGTGATCTACGAAGATCCGAAAACTGAAAGCAATGTGGCACCAGATGCACCGGTTGTTCTGAAGGTAGAACACCTGAATGCAGGTAAGATGGTACAGGATGTAAGCTTTGAGCTTCACAAGGGAGAGATCCTTGGTTTCTCTGGTCTGATGGGCGCAGGGCGTACAGAGACTGCAAGAGCACTTTTTGGAGCAGATCCTAAAGAAAGCGGTGATATTTACGTAAATGGTAAAAAGGTAGATATCAAGAACCCTATGGATGCTGTAAAATGCGGAATCGGTTATTTGTCAGAGGACAGAAAGCGTTACGGAATCGTTGTAGCCAAAAGTGTGGCAGAGAATTCTACCATGGCTAGCATGGAGAATTTCATGAATGGAATCTTCATTAACAAGAAAAAAGAAAATGAGATTGCAAAGAAATATGTAAATGACCTGAAAACAAAAACACCAGGCGTAGATCAGCTGGTAGTAAATCTTTCCGGTGGAAACCAGCAGAAAGTAGTTATTGCTAAATGGCTGGTAAGAAACTGTGACATCCTGATCTTTGATGAGCCTACCAGAGGTATTGACGTAGGTGCCAAAAGTGAGATCTATCACCTGATGAATGAGCTGGTGGCAGAAGGAAAGTCGATCATTATGATTTCCTCTGAAATGACAGAGATTCTGAGAATGAGTGACCGTATCGTGGTAATGTGTGAAGGTAAGAAGACCGGTGAGATTGATATCTCAGAGGCAACACAGGAAAATATCATGCATGCGGCTACCAGAAGAGAATAAGAGGAGGAAGGAAAAATGGCAGATAGAGAAAAAAAGGGGAATGCTTTTACCAATAACCCTATTGTAAAAGCTATTGGAACCCAGAAAATCGTGGTTGTGCTGGTAATTATTTTCCTGGCGATCATGTTTTCAGTGGGAAGTCCGGCTTTCAGACAGTATTCTACATTAGTTAGTATTTTTGATTATTCGTATTACATCAGCTTCATGGCAATTGGTGTTACCTTCTGCCTGATCACAGGTGGTGTAGACCTTTCCATAGGAACAGGAATGATCTGTTACGCATTGTTTGGCGGTCACCTGATCACAAAGGTTGGAATGCCTGTAGTGGTTGGTATGCTGGCAGCCCTTGTACTGGGAGTTTTGATCGGTCTGTTGAATGCATTACTGGTTGCAGTAATGGATCTGCCTCCCTTTATCGCAACACTTGGTACTATGATGATCACCAGAGGTCTTGGTTCTCTTCTTACAGGAGCCATGAGTGTTACCTGGCCTCCGGCAGCAGCTGAAAACGGCTGGTTCCGCAGCATTTTCAAGCTGAAATTAAACGGAAAGATGATTCCGGTAGGATTTATTCTGGTACTGATCTGTGTGATCCTGATGTCCATCTTCTTAAATAAAACAAGAGCAGGACGTTACATTATCGCTATTGGAAGCAACAAAGAAGCAACAAGATTATCAGGTGTAAATGTAGTAAAATATCAGTCTCTGGCTTATCTGATCTCCGGCTTTTTCGCAGGACTTGCAGGTATCGCCTATGCGGCTACATTCCAGGCAATTCCGCCAGGAACCGGAGCAGGACTGGAACTGGATGCTATCGCCGGAGCGATCATCGGTGGAACATCCATGAATGGTGGAGTAGGGACAGTTACAGGAACTCTGTTAGGTGTTTTCGTAATGTCACTGCTGAAAACAGGTTTTCCGTACATCGGACTGCAGGCAAACTGGCAGCAGATCTTTACAGGTCTGGTACTGGTCCTGGCAATCTTCATAGATGTACTGAAAAATAAAAAGACTGCATAAGGGGTATGCAGAAACTACAAACTATATAATTCAAATCAAGGAGGATTTAAAAATGGCAGGAAAGAAATTAATGAGCGTTGCATTATGTGCTGCAATGGTTGGAACTATGGTTGGTGCAGTTACAGTTCATGCTGAGTCTGATTATGCAGGACTGAAGATCGAGATCGTATCCAAAGGCTTCCAGCATCAGTATTGGCAGGCAGTTTTAAAGGGTGCTGAGGAAAAAGCAGAAGAATTAGGATGCTCCATCAACTTTGTAGGACCAAACTCCGAGTCTGATATTGCTGAGCAGGTTCAGGAACTGAACTCCGCAATGAACCAGAAACCAGACGCTATCGGACTTGCTGCTCTTGATACAAGCGCATGCCTGGATGCTATCGGACAGGCTCAGGATGCAGGTATCCCGATCATCGGTTTTGACTCTGGTGTTCCGGATGCTCCAGAAGGCGCAGTAGTTGCAAACGCTTCTACAGACAACTATGCAGCAGGTGCTCTTGCAGCAGAGAAAACATATGAAGTATTAAAAGACAGAATCGCAAATGCTGATGGCAAAGTAAGAATCGGTGTTATGGGCCAGGATGCTACTTCCGAGTCTATCGTAAACAGAGGTCTTGGATTTATCGACAAGATGGGCGAGCTGATCATCGCAGACGGCAAAACAGTTTCTCTTGAAGGAAATGACAGATACGTTGGAGATTCCAAGGTTGAAGCTACAGACGACGGTGATGTTGTAATCGAGATCCTTGTTCCTTCACAGGTAACATCTGAGCTGTCCGCAATCGACTGCCAGACACTGTTAAATAAAGATGATACAATCTGCGTATACGGCTCCAACCAGCACTCCGCAGAGGCTATGATCACAGGTAATGAGAACCTTCAGAAACTTGGCTCTGGTGATGATCAGGTTGTTGGTGTTGGATTTGACTCCGGCGCAAACATCAAAGCAGCAGTTGCTGACGGCACATTCATCGGCGCTATCACACAGGCTCCTGTAGCTATGGGCGCATCTGTAGTTGAACTTGCTTGCAAAGCAGCAAAAGGTGAGACTGTAGAAGACGTTGACAGTGGATGCCAGTGGTACACAGCTGAGAACATGAACGACGAAGAAATCGCACAGAACCTGTACGACTAAAGCGAATGCAGACTCGAAATATGAAGCTTTCGGCTGCTTGCAGACGAAAAGATTCATAAGAGAGGCTATGTGAGCGCAGCGAACATCGAAAGACCGAAGGTCTTGAGATGAGCATTCGCGCTAATGTACGAACGAAAACTTATCAGGAAAACCGGAGGCTACCCTCCGGTTTTCTTTTTAGAAACTTCATGCATCTGTGGATATCAGAAGTTAAAAGTTTACAAATAGGAGTTATTGCTTATTCTATTTTCAATTTGCAAATAAGAACCTTTTTTATGGCAAACCAGGTTCTTATACATTGCTGATTTATGTAGTAATATGGTATCATCAATATGAAGGTATTCCTGCATAGATTCAGACAAAATACGAGGAATTATACAAATATTGAGGAGGTTTTAAAAATGACAAAGTATTATCTGGCAGTAGACATTGGAGCATCCAGCGGAAGACTGATCCTGGGACATCTGGAAAATGGAAAAATGGTGCTGGAAGAAGTGCACCGTTTTGAAAATGGGATGGTAAAAAAGGACGGAGAGCTTTGCTGGGAATTTGACAGGCTTTTCGTAGAAATCAAGGATGGACTGAAAAAATGTAAAGAGCTGGGCAAGATCCCGGTAAGCATGGGAGTAGATACATGGGGAGTTGACTATGTCCTTCTGGATGAAGCCGGACAGGTTCTTGGCAATACAGTTGGTTACAGAGATCATCGTACAGAGGGTATGGATGAAGAAGTATATAAGATCATTCCACAGGAGAAGCTGTATGAGCGTACAGGCATCCAGAAAGAGATCTTTAATACCATATACCAGCTGATGGCTGTAAAGAAAAAACATCCGGAATATCTGGAAAAGGCAGACACTCTGCTTCATGTACCGGATTATTTTCATTACCTTCTCACAGGAAAGAAAACCTGCGAGTATACAGAAGCAACCACAGGACAGCTTGTAAGTCCGTTGACAAAGGACTGGGATTATGAACTGATCGATATGCTGGGATATCCAAGAAAAATGTTCCAGAAGCTGATCATGCCAGGTACACCCATTGGCCATCTTACAAAAGAAGTACAGGAAGAAGTAGGGTTTGACCTGGTAGTTGTAGCTCCGGCTACCCATGACACAGGCTCTGCTGTTCTGGCAGTACCGGCAAATGATGATGACTTTATTTATATCAGTTCCGGTACCTGGTCTTTGATGGGACTGGAAAGAAAAGAAGCAGACTGTTCACTGAAAAGCTGCGGTATGAACCTGACAAATGAAGGGGGATACGGAGGAAGATTCCGCTATCTGAAAAACATTATGGGACTTTGGATGATCCAGTCTGTACGCCATGAATTCCAGGATAAATACGGATTTGGAGAGATCTGCCAGATGGCAGAAGAGGCGAAGGATTTCCCATCCCGGGTGGATGCAAATGCACAGTGCTTCCTTTCACCGGAGAATATGACAAAAGAGATCCAGGACTACTGCAGACGGACAGGTCAGCAGGTTCCGGAAACATTAGGTGAGATCGCAACTGTGATCTATACAAGCCTTGCAGAATGCTATGCACGTACAGCAAAGAGCCTGGAAGAAATGACAGGCAGAACCTACAGCAGGATCCACATTGTAGGTGGTGGCGCAAATGCAGGATACTTAAATGAGCTGACAGCAAAAGCAACAGGAAAAGAAGTTCATGCAGGCCCTACAGAAGCTACCGCTATTGGAAATATTACAGCACAGATGCTGGAGGCTGGAGAATTCGGATCTGTAGAGGAAGCGAGAACTGCGATCCACCAGTCTTTTGATATCAAAATATATAAATGATGTAATCAAAGTCCCTTGGGAAGAGATTATTTAAAGGAGGAATCAACAATGACCACAAAGGAAAGATACGAATCTGCAAAAGCCAGATATGCCAAGGTTGGAGTAGACACAGACAAAGCCATCCAGGTTCTGAAAAATGTGCCTATTTCTCTTCATTGCTGGCAGGGCGATGATGTAAAAGGTTTTGACCAGGACGGTCCATTAACAGGTGGTATCCAGACAACAGGAAATTATCCTGGAAAAGCCATGACACCGGAAGAATTGATGGCAGATATGGAAAAGGTTATGTCACTGGCTCCTGGAAAGAAAAAAATCAATATACATGCATCCTATGCTATTTTTGAAGAAGGCCAGTGGGTAGACAGAGATCAGCTGGAGCCAAAGCACTTCAAAAAATGGGTAGATTTTGCAAAAGCCAAAGGTGTGGGCATTGATTTCAATCCAACATTTTTCTCAAGCCCGAAAGTGAAAGACGGACTTACCTTAAGCAGCCCGGATGAAGAAACCAGAAAATTCTGGATCCGCCATGGTAAAGCATGTATCCGTATTTCCCAGTATTTTGCTGAAGAAACAGGCATCCCATGTGTTATGAACATCTGGACAGGTGACGGGTATAAGGATATTCCTGGAGACCGCCTTGGACCGAGAATGCGTTATAAAGAATCCATCGAGGAAATCCTTTCCGAGCCATACGATTTCAATCTGGTAAAACCATGCGTAGAGTCCAAAGTATTTGGTATCGGTGTGGAATCCTATACAGCAGGAAGTGCAGAGTTTACGCTGTCCTTTGCAGCAGAGCATAAGGATAAATGCCTGCCGCTGATGGATAACGGACACTATCATCCTACAGAAGTGGTATCTGATAAGATCTCGTCACTGCTTTGCTTCTTCCCTGAGATCGCATTGCATGTAACAAGACCTGTACGCTGGGATTCTGACCATGTTGTACTGTTTGATGATGAAACAAGAGAGATCGCAAAAGAGATCGTCCGTAATGATGCACTTGACCGTGTATATATTGCACTGGATTACTTTGATGCAAGCATCAACCGTATTTCCGCATGGACCACAGGACTTCGCAATATGTCCAAGTCTTTGCTGTTTGCCCTTCTTCAGCCTAATGCACAGCTAAAAGAACTTCAGGATACCAATAACCTGACAAAGCTTATGACTGTACAGGAAGAAATGAAAACATTCCCATTTGGAGATGTATGGGATTACTTCTGCGAAAGCTGTGGCACACCGGTTGGATTTGACTGGTTTACCGAAGTGGAGAAGTACGAAAAGGAAGTACTTTCCAGTAGGAAATAATTAAGCTTCTGATTTTGTTTTACATATATTCACATAGAAATAGCCTGGCCAAAGGGTCAGGCTATTTCTGTGCGTTTTTCTGCACGAATCGAGGAAGCTGCGGTGTAATGTTCCTGTTACGTTTCTTATGTGGAGGCTTTTCTGGCAGGAATGCGGATCTGTACCTCTGTTCCCTTTCCAGGTTCACTGGAATAGAAAAGTCCATAGCCTGGCCCATAAAGGATCTGAAGTCTGCGATGGGTATTATAGATTGCAATATTTGTGCCCTTGCCTGAAGAGGAGCCTGTCCCGGTAAGGATGGTATCCAGTTTTTCCTTGGACATGCCAACACCATCATCTGAAATAAGCAGTACCAGATCCTGATCCTCCAGCCATCCGGTCAGCACAATGGTACCGGATTTGGAATCGGTTTCCAGGATGCCGTGAAGAATGGCATTTTCCACTACAGGCTGCAGGGTCAGCTTTGGGATCTGGTCATCCATCAGCTCATCCGGAATATCAGAGATAAACTGGATGCTGTCATGATAACGCATGTTCTGCAGATGAATATAAATGGATACATGCTCCTCTTCCTTAGCAATGGTACTGATGCTTTTTTTCTGACTTAGGGTCAGCTTGTAGAACCTGGAAAGGTTCTGTACAGCGTTTGTTACTTCTTCTGTACGTCCCTGCTGGGCCATCCAGTTGATCATATCCATGGTATTGTAAAGAAAATGAGGATTGATCTGTGCCTGCAGGGAATTAAACTCTGCGATTCTCAGATCTTCAGCGGCTTTTGCCTGATTATCCATCAGCTGGTTCATTTTTCTTGTCATATAGTTGTAGGTATCGATCAGATCACCTACCTCATCGTGATATACCGGGCTGTCCATAGCTACCGGAGGTCCCTGGCGGACCTTACGCATTTGTCCGATCACAGAAGAGATACGTCCTGTAATAGAACGGGAAAGCCGGCCGGACAGGAACAGGGCAAGGATGAGAAAAAGCAGATAGAAAAAAGCGAACTGCATCATCATCTCATTACTTTGGGCAATCAGTGGTTTGGAGGGCAGGATCGTTACCATAAACCAGCCTGGCTGATTGATCCTGTAAAAGCAGGAGTAGATTTTATTGCCAAGGATGTTTTTTTCGATAAAATTATTGGAAGACATAAAGGACTGGGAAATATCCTCGTATCCCAGCCAGTAAATACCGGACAGAGACTCATCAGAAGAAGCAACCAGGCTGTTTCTTTCATTGACAATATAGGAAACACTTCCCTTTAATCCAAGGTTTTCATTTAATACTTTTATCAGATGGCTGCTGGAATAGTATACAGCTACATAGGCATTGATAGGACTTCCGTGATAATAAATGCTGGCAGTATGGATGTAAGCCATATCTCCACAGTTAGATTTTTCCTGCGTCCCTAAATAAAAAGGAGGACAAAAAAGCTCTAAGGTATTAGTGCTTTGGAAAATCCCATGCCAGTAAGTTCCCCGGATCCCGCTTACCGGATGGAGAATCTTTTCTTTTGTGCCGGAAAACAAGGAAGAGACAGCAGGAAGATCCACGTAGATCCGGATATTGGTGATCAGGGAGCTGTCTGTAAGCTTTTTCACAGCCTGACAGAAATCATCTGCACTTTCAGAAGCTGTCAGCATGGAAAAGGGCGCATTTACCGGCTGGTGAAATAAAGTTTTATAAAAGGATTCTTCCGCCAGAGAGTCATAGGTATCTGTGACCTGTTTAAGCATATCGTCGATCTGGGGGGAAGTTTTAGCGGAAATATCCTGTTCCTGCCGTATGGTATAGGAGACGATCATTTCGTAAAGTTTTCCATAGAAAAATATGCCCAGAAGGATAAGGGGAACTGCCACAGCAAGCACAAGTGCAATGGTAAATTTGGACTGAAGCTTCATATCCCCGTAGCGGTGCTTCAGCTTATTCAGCATTTTTCTCATAATTGTTTACAGGAAATCCTTTCTCGATATTCAGAAGGAGAAAAACCGGTATACTTCTTAAAGCTTTTACCAAAATAATTCCCGTCATTATATCCTACCTTGGAGGAGATATCCGCAATTCGGAATCTGGGATCCGCAAGCAGCTGCTTTGCCTTTTCCATTCGATATTCGGTCAGATATTGATTCAGGGTTTTGCCGGTTTCATTTTTAAAAAAGGTACATACATAAGAAGCTGACAAAAATACATGAGAACTGATATCCTTTACCGAAAGGGACTCATTTCCGTAATTCTTGCTGATATATTCCTTAATCAGAAAAATGGTCTGATTTTCCTGTACAGAATCCTGAAGCTCACAGAAAAAATCTGTGATCCGGTCAAGCAGCTTGCTATGCAGATCCTGGAATGAAAAGCTGTTTTCAAGAGTGTCTACTGCATTTTCCCTGTCAGAGGGAAGGGAGATCTGAAGCTGCCTGTAGATCTCATCAAGACAGCGGAACAGCTTGTAATAAAGATCCTTTGCGTGATTGGGAAGTACCTGTGTATTCTGATTGTAAAAATCGTATATTTGCCCAAGAAAGGCATTGCAGCCGTCCTGATTTTTAAGGGCAAGAAGATCTTGAAATTCTTTCTCCGGAAATTCCGGAAGAGGGGGATGAGAGCGCAGATCACTGTCTTTCAGAAGAGAGGAGCTTAAAAAAGATCCGCTTGGGAAAAAGAAGCTGCTCTGCTGAAGGATCACTGCCGACTCATAGGACTGGTAGGCTTTGGAAACACCTGTAAAGGAACCGCCTGCCGTGATATAAAATTTGTGATAAGCCTGATACTGGCAGCTGATATAATCCCGGATCAGATCCAGAGTCGCTTCCTGTGGCATGGAAGAGCCAAAAATAAAATAAACAAGATATTGTGCTTTCTTTTCTGCATAAATACATTGAAGATGAAAATTAGACAGATAATCGCAGATATTTTGATAAATATCGTCGATAGCCGGCACAGAGAAATCCTGTTCTGTATCGATTTTGGCGATCAGGGCGGTAAAACAGGTATCAGATCCCATATAAAGGGAAAGCTCCTGGCTTAATTCGCTGATCACTTTTTCGCTGAAGCGGTAAGGAGTAGCCAATGCCAGAGCAAGCCGTGAGGCTGTTTCCATGGAATGAAGCGTTTCCCCGCGATGGGTACGTAGCTTCTGGCGATAGACTTCAGAAGCTTCCTGTACAGCTTCACGGATCTCTGTTGGATTTAAAGGCTTTTCAATGTAGTTTACGGCTTTTAATTTAATGGCAGCTTTCAGGTACTCCTTGTCTGAGTAGCCACTCATAAAAATGGGAACTGTGTCCGGAAGGAACTGTTCCAGCTTTTCAAGCATGGTGATACCATCCATACGGGGCATCCGTACATCACAGAGTATGATCTCAGGCTTATGAATCCTGGCAGCCTCCAGTCCGTTGATCCCGTCGTCTGCCTGGAGCACTTCGTCTATGTCTAATGATTTCCAGTCAATGGAGGAAATAACGCCAGTCCGTGTAAGCTCCTCGTCGTCTACAATTAGTAATTTCATATAGGAAGAACCTCTTTCTTTCTATGATCTCTTAGCAATTCTGTTAAAAGGATTATATCATAACACAGGGAAAATCTGTGGATTTTTCTTTAACTGAATAATATTTTACCCTGTTTCCAAATATTTTCCGGTTTAGCCTCTAAAAGGCACATGATACAATTAGTACAGATCAAAGAGGGAGGTAATCATACAGTGTCGGAATATGTTCTTGAGTTAAAAGGCATTACCAAGATATTCCCCGGAGTGAAAGCACTGAACAATGTACAGTTCCAGCTAAAGCCCGGAGAAGTTCATGCGCTGATGGGTGAGAATGGTGCCGGTAAATCCACATTTATCAAGGTTATTACCGGTGTACATAAAGCAGAAGAAGGAGAGATGTTCCTGAATGGCCAGAAGGTGGACTTCAAAGGGCCAAAGGACGCACAGGCAGCTGGGATTGCTGCTGTATATCAGCATCCTACATCTTATCCGCATCTGACAGTTGCAGAGAATATTTTCATGGGACATGAGATTATTGTCCATAAGATGATCCAGTGGAAAAAGATGAATGAGGAAGCCAACAAGCTTCTTAAACAGCTGAATGCAGATTTTGATGCTACAGCTGAAATGGGAACTTTAAGTGTTGCACAGCAGCAGATGGTTGAGATTGCCAAGGCGCTTTCTACCAATGCCAAGATCGTGATCCTGGATGAGCCTACTGCAGCACTTACTAAAAGAGAATCAGAGGAGCTGTATCGGATCGTAGATCATCTGAGAGAAGAAGGAGTTTCCATTATCTTTATTTCGCATCGTTTTGAGGATATGTACCGCCTTGCATCCAGAGTTACCGTTTTTTAGAGACTCTCAGTATATTGGTACATACAATGTAGATGAGATCACAAATGCAGATCTGATCAAAGCTATGGTTGGCCGTGAGATCAAGGAATCCGTCTCCAAAGCCGGAAGTACAGATCGGTGAAGAAATGCTTCGGGTGGAAGGTTTGTCAAGGGTTGGTTATTTCAAAAATGTTTCCTTTGACGTACATGCAGGGGAAATCATAGGTCTTACAGGGCTGGTTGGTGCAGGCCGTACCAGAAGTAGTAGAAAGCATCTGCGGAATTACCACTCCGGATGAAGGAAAAGTATATCTGGAGGGCCAGGAGATCCATATCAAACAGCCATCTGACGCAATGAAAAAAGGCATCATTCTTCTTCCGGAAGACAGACAGAAGGAAGGCTTGATCATGAGCTGGGGACTGGGTCGGAATGTGACACTTCCTACCATCAGCCAGTATGCAAAAAAAGGATTTAATAATGAACCGAAAGAGCGGGAGTTGGCAAAACAGCTTCTTGAGGAAGTAGATACAAAGGCTGTGGACATTTTCCAGCCTGCAAGTTCCCTTTCCGGTGGTAATCAGCAGAAGGTAGTTGTTGCCAAGGCACTGAGCCAGGAAATGAAAGTAGTTATCATGGATGAACCTACCAAGGGTGTTGATGTAGGTGCAAAGGCAGAGATCTATGCGATCATGGGAGATCTGGCAAAGAAAGGCTATGCTATTGTGCTGATTTCTTCAGAAATGCCGGAGATCCTGGGGAATGTCTGACCGTATCGTTGTGATGTGCAATGGTCGGAAGACAGGTGAATTAAATAAAGATGAGGCAACTCAGGAAAGAATCCTTGAGCTTGCAATGGAAAAAGGACAGACATCAAAGGAGGCGGGAAGATCATGAAACAGAAATCAACTCTAAAGAAAATAACCGGCTCCAGGGAGTTTCTCCCTTGCAGTGATTCTGATTTTGCTTTTTGCAATCGTTACAGCCATCAGCCCTTCTTTCTTGAAACCCAAGTCACTGATGGACATGTTGAAAAACAATGCAGTTACAATGGTTATGGCACTTGGAATGCTGTGCGTTATGCTGGTGGGAGGAATTGATATTTCCATCATGTCAACATTGGCACTTTCCGGAATGTCCATTGGTATGCTTCTGAAATACGGTCATATTACCAGCACCATTCTTGCTTTTGTGATCGCACTTGCCATTGGACTTGTCTGCGGCTTCCTGGTAGGTCTGGTGATATCCAGAGCCAGTGTACCGCCGATCATTGCAACCATGGGATTTATGTATGTGTTCCGTGCCCTGGGAATATCCGGTATCTAATAATGGTGAGTGGGCCGGGGCAGCAGCACTTGGAAGCTCTTAAGAATTTTGCAACATCCAGTGTGCTTGGGATCAATGCAGTTGTATGGGTGATCATCCTCTCTGCTATGTAGTTTTCTTCTTCTTTATGAAGTGGACAAGGACAGGAAGAAAGATTTACGCAGTAGGAAGCAATCCTAGTGCAGCAGAAGTTTCAGGTATCAATGTTAAGAATATCAAACTGATGGTTTATATGATCATGGGCGTGCTTGCTGGTCTTGGAGGAGCACTTCAGGTATCTGTATACGCTTCTGCAATGCCGGATATGCAGCAAGGCGGTGAAATGGATGTTATCGCAGCCTGTGTAATCGGCGGTGTAAGCATGAGCGGTGGAAGAGGTACTGTTCTTGGCGCTCTTTTAGGATCCTTGATCCTGGCCACCATTGCGAAAGCACTTCCGCTGGTTGGCATCGGTGCTTTGTGGCAGAATACCATCAAAGGTGTACTGATCCTTGTGGTAGTAATGGTGAACGTGATCCTGCAGCGTATTGCTGACAGAAATGCATTAAAAGGAAGGGAGATGTGATCATGGCCGGAAAATCTGGAAGAAGTATAAACAATGTGCCGGAAAATCCGGTGAAACACATGATATTCAGCTGGGAAGGGATTATGGTCCTGCTGTTTGTCCTGGTCAACATTTTCTGTGCATGGTTTTCAGAATTTTACAACTTAAAGAGTGTGCTCAGGCAGATGCCGGTTTATCTGGCAGAGATCTTTCTCATGCTGCCAATGGCTTACATACTGGTTCTTGGAGAGATTGATATATCTGTTGGATCAATTGTATGTCTTTCCGCAACCATCAGTTGCCTGGTATCCAATACAGGGCTTCCGTTTATCCTGGTGATCCTGATTTCTCTTCTTGTAGGTACAGCCTGCGGTGCAGTGAACGGGTTTATCCTTACCAGATTCCAGGAGCTTCCGCCAATGATCGTAACATTGGCTACACAGATCATTTTCAGAGGTATTGCAGAGATCGTGCTTGGTGAAGGTGGATCCGTATCCCTGACAAATTCTGATGGTTTTAAAGCTATCGGCGGTAAAGTAGGAAGAGTTCCATATATTCTTTTCCTGGTTCTGATCCTTGCTGTGGTAGCAGCACTGATCCTTGGCAAAAGCACTTTCGGCCGGAGAGTATATGCGATAGGTACCAACCGTCTTACAGCCTATTATTCCGGTATCCATGTTCGCGAAGATCCGTATGCTCGATCTACACACTCATGGGAACTTTCTGCGGACTGTGTGCACTGTTTATGGTATCCTCTTCTTATGGAGCCAATACCACAACAGGAAACGGTTTTGAGATGGACGCCATTGCAATGGCAGTATTTGGAGGTATTTCTTCTACAGGTGGTAAAGGAAATCTTGCAGGTGGTATTATTTCTGCATTCATTATCGTATGCCTTCGTGTAGGACTTGGACAGCAGAACCTTCACCCACAGGTAATCCTTCTGATCCTGGGGCTTCTGCTGATCTGTGCAGTAGCACTTCCTAACGTGGTGGGAGAGATCAAAAAGGCTTTAAAGGTTAAGAAAAACGCCTGATCTATATGATCTATATTATTAAAATGGTTGTTGGCTGCAAGTGGGGTAACAGCAGCTACACATAAATGTAAACAACAAAAAACTATATTTCCAAGGGAGGAAAAAAACATGAACAAAAAAATCGTTAGCGCATTACTTTGCGGAGCAATGGTACTGGCAACAGCAACACCTGCATTAGCTGGAGAGGCTGATGGACAGAAGATCGCACTGGTTGGAAAATCTGCAGGTAATGCATTCTTCGAGATCGCAGCAGCATCCTTTAAAGAGACTGTTGAGGCAGAAGGCGGCGAAGTAGAGGTTGTTTATCCGGAAGCTGCTACAGCTGACGCTCAGATCAAGGTTCTTGACAACCTGATTTCCCAGGATTTTGATGCAATCTGCATTTCCGCAAACGACGTAAACGCTCTTCAGGCAAAACTGGAAGAAGCAATGGATGAAGGAATCAAGGTTTCATCCTTTGACTCTGCTCCTAATGCAGACAGCCGTCAGGTATTCGTAAATCAGGCTGGTACAGTAGCTGTTGGACAGGCTCTTCTTGATGCAGTTCTTGACATTGCAGGTGGTGAAGGCCAGTGGGCGGTTCCTTTCCGCTACTTCTCAGGCAGCTAACCAGAATGCATGGATCGATGCAATGAAGACAATCATGGAAAGCGATGAGAAATACAGCAAACTGGATCTGGTAGAGGTTGCATATGGTGATGACGAGCCACAGAAATCTACAGACCAGACAACTGCTCTTCTTGAGAAATATCCAGATCTGAAAGTAATCTGCGCTCCTACAACTGTTGGTATCGCAGCAGCTGCTAAATATCTTCAGGATGAGAAATCTACCTGCAAGCTGACAGGTCTTGGACTTCCATCTGAGATGGTTGAGTACACAGGTGCTGATGATGAGCATTCCTGCCCATACTTCTATCTGTGGGATATGCAGGGCCTTGGAAAACTCAGTGCTTATGCAACAATCTCTCTTGTAAAAGGTGATATCACAGGTGCTCTTGATGAAACATTCACAGCTGGAGATCTTGGTGAGTACACAATCACAGAAGCTGATGACGGCGGTACAGAGATCGTTCTTGGACAGCCTCTGGAGTTCAACTCTGACAACATCGAAGAAATGGCTAAACTGTACTAATCTATAGAAATCGGTTGCTATCCATAAGAAAGAATGATAAAATTTAACAGCAGGCTGCTGCAAGGAATATCTCAAAAAGATATTTTGCAGCAGCCTGCTGTTTTATAAGGTACGCCTGGCGGTGCGCATTTCAGAAAAAATAGATTTGGTAAAGAACTATAAGGAGAAAACATGCAAAAGGAATTGCTGGAACAGCTGCGAAAGATCACAGAAGAAGAGAAGAAGATCCTTGAAGGACAGGAAGTAGACAAGGATCTGTATACTTCCGGCAGGGATTTTATTGTAGACAGCAGGAAAATGCTTGAAGAAGGCAAATTGATCACAGTGCGGACCCATACAAGATTTGTGCATTTCCCACCCCATAAACACAATTATGTGGAGGTGCTGTATGTATGCATGGGAACTGTGACCAATATTATTGATGGCAGAGAAGTAGTACTTAAAACAGGAGAAGCTTCTTTTCCTGAATCAGTTTACAAGTCATGAGCTCCTTCCGGCAGGAGTGGATGACATTGCGATCAACTTTATGGTTCTGCCCCAGTTTTTTGATGTGGCATATTCTATGGCAGGTGCAGGAAATATCCTTGCTGATTTTCTGGTAAATGTGCTGCGCCGTGATGAGGAAAGAGGAGAATATCTTCATTTTAAGGTGGCAGAAAATCTGCAGATCCAGAATCTTTTGGAAAATATGATCTATTCGATCGTCACTGGAAAAGGAGAGGACGATCGGGATCGATCAGACCACTATGGGCCTGATTTTCCTGTATCTTCTGGATTCTGTCCAGTATGTGGAAATGCGGATTCCTAATTCATACGAGAATATGATCTCCATGACCACTCTGAATTATATTGAACAGCAGTACAGGATAGCGACCCTGACAGAACTATGTGAAATGCTGAAGCTGCCTATGCATGTATTGAGCAAAATGATCAAGAAGACCACAGGTTTTAATTTCAAGGATCTGCTTCAGAGAAAGCGGCTGAATAAGGCGGCAGAGCTTTTGTGTGATACAGATCTGTCTGTAAGCGATATTATTGCAGCAGTGGGATATGAAAATGGCAGTTATTTTCACAAGGTTTTCAAAAATAGATATTGTATGACACCAAAGAAATTCAGAACAAAAAATCAAAAAAATGGCTGGATACGGCTGTAAATTTGGTGAAAATTCAAACTTGTTTTTTTGTGGAAATGGTTGACATTCAGAAATAAAAAAAATAAAATAAAGTT
>NZ_JAYFUY010000073.1:0-46881 GCF_059933065.1 Blautia sp. HA3515
TAGCATCCTCTACGTTATCGCACAGCTTATTCATGCTGGCTAAGACGATCACATGCTCCGGACCATGGGCAATACATGCTACACGGTTGCTTGCACCATCAATATTAACCAGTTCTCCGGCTTTGGTGAATGCGTTGGTACTTGTGAGGAAATAATCTGCACATACGATCTTTCCGTACAGTGCACGAGCTTCCTCAGGAGTAGCAGCGTTTTTTCTGTCGATAAAATCATAGTTTCCGTCTTCAACAGCCTGACAGACACCAGCTTCATTCATGGATTCAGTGCCGCCCCAGGTAACAGATGCACCTTCAGGGATCATGGACAGGATCTGCGCCTTTGCCTCTTCGGCGGTTCCGCAGTAATATGCATCCATTCCACGTTTGGAAAAGTTCTTCTTTAGTGTTTCTGCCACAAGTTTGTGGTGTTCGCTTACATAAGACATTGTCAGCCCTCCTGATTGTTGGATTTGTCATGAAAAATGAACAGATGTAACTATTCAGTAAAAAGTATCCTGCCAGGTGTTTTGTGGTGCTGAACAGCTACAAACAGATTATAACATGAACCGGTTTTAAGTAAAATACCTGACAATAAAACAGCACAAATAAAAATTAAAGCAAAAATAAAAGTCCAAACAAAAATTTAAAATTATGGACAATTATGGAATAATGGAAAAATAATATAAGTGAAAATAAAACAATTGCCACAGGCAGGAATGCAGGGTATAATAAAGAGTAAACTAATCAAGGTATTTTTTAATACCGATTGTGAATTGAAACAAAAAGATTTATTTTAGCAAGGAGAGGAATGTACAATGAGAAAATGGAAAATGGCACTTGCCGGTGTATTAAGTCTGTTTATGGTTGAGGCCCCAGCGGTTTGCAGTATGCCTGTTTATTCTGTTGCAGCGGCAGAGACCTCGGTACAGGATACTGATGTTTTAAAAGGTCTTGTGAAGAGAGAACGGCAAATATTACTATTATGTAGATGGGAAAGATGCAGAAGGGCTGGCAGAATGTTACCACCACTAATAGTAATGGTCAGTCTGTGACTTATCGTTATTATTTCGGAGCTAACGGAGCTGCTTATGCTGCAACTCCTCAGCAGAAAACACTGGTTAAGAAGATTCGCGGAAAATACTATGGATTTAACAGTCTCTGGCAGGGCAAGAACCAACACTTTCTGTAATGTAAAGCTGAAAAAAGGCAAAAAGACTTATACATACCGTTATTATTTCGGAGCGAATGGTGCTGCTTATGCAGGCAAGAAGTCTTATGGCACTGCTGAGATCGCCGTTAAGAAGATCAAAGGCAAGTACTATGGATTTAATTTAAATGGAAATATGGTAAAAGGTACATGGGTAAAAGGCGGCAAATTCTATGTCTTTGGTAAAAATGGCGTTTATAATGCAAGTCTTTCCAAAAAGCTTCGGGCAGCAGCAGGATATGAGAAGGAAGCATCCACATTACTTTCACTGATCGGTAATCCGAAGACGACCAGGTACTGGAAAATACCTGTTATGGTGATGGTACAGAGATGTATTATTATTATGACAATTATTTTGCAGATATTTTTTAAATTCAGCGGCACAGGAAAGACCATTGTACTTGGTGTGTCTGCAAAGTAATTTTATTGATGAATGATAGAGGAGCAAGATGAGCATGAAGAAAAGAGAACTTTGCAAAAGGCCTGATTCTGGCATTCTGTCTGCTTTTCGGCATTTTGCTTGCCGGTACCCAGACTGCACAGCCGGTTAAAGCTGCTGCAAAGAAAACTACAACAGTTGCCAAGGCAAAGAAGCCGGTAAATGGCTGGTATACATTTCCAAGCGGAAGAAAAAGATACTATAAAAATGGGAAATACCTTACCGGACTGAAAAAAATCCGCAACAAAACCTATCTTTTCAGTAAACGGGGAGTTATGCTGACAGGAACTCAGAAGATCAAGAATAAGGTGTATTATCTGAATGACAAAGGAGTTCTTCAAGTCAAGAAGCTGGGAAGCAGGTATTATTACGCCAATGGAAAGAAGATGTCAGATGTAGAAGCACAGGATTTTGCCACTCTTCAGACTGCGAAGGAGATTGTCGCACAGATCACGAATTCATCTATGACGTCTGCACAGAAACTGAAGGTTTGCTTTGACTGGGTGATCAAGAAGCCATACTGGACCTGGCGTACATTCAGCAATTTCAGTGGATGGCCGGCAGTTTATGCTATGGATCATTTCCAGAGAGGCCTGTGGCAATTGTATGTCAGATGCAGCAGCTTTTGCATACCTGGCAAAAGCTATTGGATATAATAATGTTTACGTATGTGTAGACAGTACAGGAAGAAACGGAAGCGGACATGCATGGACAGAGATCGGAGGCCTTGCATACGATCCTTTGTTCGCTGAAGCAAAAAATTACAGTGCCAATTATGGTGTGCCTTATGGCGTTTACAAGCTTTCACCGATTCTTCATATAGCGTTATAAGGAGTTAGAAAATGAAAAAAATTATGGAATTAATGGCGGAAGAGCTTTCCGCAGCATTTGAAAAAGCAGGCTATGATCCGGCATATGGAAGGGTAACAGTATCCAGCCGTCCGGATCTGTGCGAATATCAGTGTAACGGTGCAATGGCTGGTGCTAAGGCATACAAAAAAGCACCATTTATCATTGCAGATCAGGTAGCTGCCCAGTTAAAAGACAGCAGGATTTTTTCTATGGTGGAAGTAGTAAAGCCAGGATTTATTAACCTGAAGCTTGATGAAAGCTATTTGGCTTCCTGGCTGAATGAAATGGCTGCCCATGAAAAACTTTCTGTAAATACAGCTGAGCAGCCAAAGACCATCATTATTGATTATGGCGGACCAAATGTGGCAAAGCCTCTTCATGTAGGTCATCTTCGTTCTGCGATCATTGGTGAGAGCATTCAGAGGATTGCCGTTTTGTAGGGCATAAGATGATCGGAGATGTGCATCTGGGAGACTGGGGACTTCAGATGGGACTGATCATCACTGAACTGAAGCACAGACAGCCGGAGCTTGTTTATTTTGATGAGACTTATACAGGAGAATATCCATCTGAGGCACCGTTTACCATTGGCGAACTGGAGGAGATCTATCCTTGTGCAAGCGCCAAATCAAAAGAAGATGAAGAGTATCGTAAGGAGGCTCTGGAGAAGCTACCCATCTTCTTCAGCAAGGCAATCCCGGGTATGCTGCATTATGGAATCATATCCTGAATGTTTCTGTAACAGACCTGAAGAGAAATTACGCTAATCTGGATGTTTCTTTTGACCTGTGGAAAAAAGAATCAGATGCACAGCCTTACATTCCGGAGATGGTTCAGCACATGAAGGATGAAGGATATGCTTATGAGGATCAGGGTGCTCTTGTTGTGGATGTAAAAGAAGAATCCGATACTAAGGAGATTCCACCATGTATTCTTCTGAAGTCAGACGGTGCGTCCCTTTATACAACTACTGACCTGGCAACGATTGTAGAGCGTATGAAGCTGTTTAATCCGGATGAGATCCTTTATGTAGTTGACAAACGTCAGGAACTTCACTTTATACAGGTATTCCGGTGTGCCAGAAAGACCGGACTGGTAAAGGAAGATACAAAGCTTTCTTTCCTTGGATTTGGTACTATGAACGGCAAAGACGGCAAGCCTTTCAAGACAAGAGAAGGCGGAGTTATGCGTCTGGAGAACCTGATTTCTGAGATTGATGAAGAAATGTTCCACAAGATCGTGGAGAACCGCAGTGTAAAGGATAAAGATGCCCAGGAAACTGCAAAGATTGTTGGACTTTCTGCTATCAAATATGGAGATTTGTCCAATCAGGCTACCAAGGATTATATTTTTGATATTGACCGGTTTACTTCTTTTGAGGGAAATACAGGTCCATATATTTTGTATACGATTGTACGTATCAAATCCATTCTCAGCCGTTTTAAAGAAAACGGAGGAGATCTTGAGGCAGGTACCTTACTTCCGGCAGTGGGCATCAGTGAGAAGAATTTGATGCTTCAGCTTGCTGGATTTGGGGCGACTATTGAAAATGCGTTTGAAGAGAAGGCACCTCATAAGATCTGTGCTTATATTTATGAGGTATCCAATGCTTTTAACAGCTTTTACCATGAGACAAAGATCTTAAGCGAAGAAGATCCGATGCGGAAGCAGTCATATATCCGTTTGATCACACTGGCCAAAAGAGTTCTGGAGACAAGCATTGACCTTCTTGGATTTACAGCGCCGGATAAGATGTAAAGCCGTATTGGTTTTATGTTGGGGATCTGGAATTTAAAAAATCCGTAAAGAAATCTAAAGTACAGTAATGACATCTGAAATACAGTAAAAATATCTTGCTGCTCGACTTGAATCCTGCATGCGAAGGATATTTTTACTGTATTTTTTTCTATTTTTATTAGGAATTTTATACTTCTGTATTTTTCTTAAATATCTGTAAAGCTGCTTTTTCAGGCGGCAGATTTATGCTATATTTATCTCAGTGGAGAAGACTCCCGCTTCTATATATCATATCTGACAAGACTGTACATCGAAAACAATGTACTAATACATCATATCCGGTATTTCACCGCAATTTCCTTATGGGATGCTGCATACTGAATAGTTTCTTTTTATCATTGTAAAGGAAGTGACTGATATAAGACTTACAGGACTTATTTTGAAGGGAAGATATTGTATTCTTGAGCAGATCCGTGCCGGAGGGGAAGGAACCCTCTATCTGGCACGGGATCTGGAACTTGGCTGCTTGTGGGCAGTTAAGGAAATACCTGTTTCACATAAGAAAGAGGCAAAGCTTTTGCGGCTGTTGGAACATCCATATATGCCAAGGATGATCGATTATATTGAAAAAGAAGACTATTGCTATCTTGTGATGGAATTTATACAGGGAAAATCGCTGGAAGATTGGATAAAAGACGGACGTCATTTTTCAGAGGAAGAGCTTTTGTCATTTGGCATCATGATCGCACAGGTGTTGGGATATCTGCATAGTCGGAAGCCACCTGTATATTACGGGGATCTGAAGCCTGGGAACCTGATGCTGACAGAGAACGGGAAGCTGTATCTGGTGGATTTTGGAAGTGCTGTCCAGGGCTACAGCAGGCAGCAGAAAGAGTGCTGGGGAACCATGGGTTATGCTTCGCCAGAGCAGATGAAGGGACAGATCTGTGAAAAAAGCGATATTTTTACCCTGGGGAAAACATTACAGGCATTGCTTACTGCGAATCTGGCGAAATATATCATGTATGATCCGTTGTTTCTATGGTTCCTTTTTCGCTGCTGCAGAAAAAAAAGAAATCTACAGATATAAAAATATGCAGGAAGTGGAAAAAGTATTGAAGAGAATCCAAAAGAAAAAAGGAAAAGGCAGATATGCTATGGCAGTAGCTGGTATTACAGTCCTTGGACTTGCTGCTTTTGGAATTTTGCTGACTGGGGAATCGGAAATCCCAGAGTTCAGAGAACGATTAACACAGGTAACAGATGTATATTATCAGATGGATTTTCGAAAATGAAACCAGGAACAAAAGGGCGGAAACAGTGAATAAAGTTATAGATCAGCTGCAGGAAATGCTTACATTATATACAAAGAAAGATGAGCAGGAGCATGTACTGCAAATGCTCCGGGCAAATGAGGAACTGCTGGAACTTTTGGAATCAGAAAAGAGACAGGAGAGTGGAAGTAAATGAAAAGCTACAGGATATGGTTAAGCGCAGCTGCAATAATATTTCTGGTGAAAATGTTTGGTACAGCCTGGATAAAGGCAGAAGATCTGGGAGGCTTTGATGTAAGTGTTTCGGAAGGGGAAAACTGGTCATTACCAGACAACTGGCAGGAAAGCACTTCTGGATGGGAGAAAGAGACGGATGCCAGGAAGCACTGCAGAACCGGAAAATGAATCATTTTCCCAAAGCAATAAGATAGAAAATTCTGTTGGAGAAAGTGAGGATATATTTTCATCCACAGCAGAAAGTATACAGCAAAAGAATCCGCAGCAAAAGAATCTGCAGCAAGAGAATCTGCAGCAAAAGAATCCGCAACAAAGCAATCAGCAAAATAGTAATGATCAGGACAGTAACAATCAGGGTAATAACAATCAGGGCAGTAATAATCAGAGTAATAACGATCAGGGCAATAACAATCGGGACAGTAACAATCAAAACAGTATTAACCAGAGAAGTGATCATCAGGAAAATGATGGACAGGACAGTGCACAGCCAGCTCACAAGCAGCAATTATCGATACAGAGACTACCAGAAGAAAAATCAGAAGAACGAAAAATACCAGAATCAAAAGCATCAAAAGAATCAAAAGAAACTGAAAAAATCGTTGAAGAGGGAGCGGAACCAAAAGCTTATATCAGTCAGGAAGAAAGACAAAAAGCAAAAGAGCAGGATCGGGCTGTGAATTTCCAAAGAACAAAAGATATGACATTTTTTCATAAGAAACAGGCAGGCAAAAAGGACATTCTATATCTTACTGTAACCAGGCTGAACATCTATCAGATCTTGTCTGTACGGTTAAACGGAAAGGAATGCAAATGGAACAGGGAAGGGAGCCGTATAGTGCTGGAAGACAGACCGGAACAGGGAAAAAACAAAGTAGAAGTACGATTCTTTCTTGAAGATGGACAGGTCAGAGGCATGGAACCCTGGATTTTTACATGCGACTAAAGAATTAAATATCTGGGGAACATGTCTAAGCAGCTTATCTGTATCAGCTGCCTTAACTTATCTGTTGGAAATGTAGAGAAAGAATGGTATAATCATGTCTGTTAATAAATGTATGAAATACTAACGGAGGAACATATGTACAAAGCCATTTTATTTGATCTGGATGGAACATTAACAGATTCTGGGGAAGGAATCATGAAAAAGTGTGCAGTATGCACTGGAAAAGCTGGGAAAGCCGGAAGATGATCTGGAAAAATTACGGGTGTTTGTAGGCCCTCCATTGATGGAAGAATTTATGGAATATGCAGGCGTTGATGAAGAAGCTGCACGGCAGGGAGTGACTTATTACAGAGAAAGATATGCACCAATAGGTGTTTTTGAAAATAAAGTATATCCGGGGATCAAGGATATGCTGGTGCAGCTGAAAAAGAAAGGATATCTTCTGGGAGTTGCCTCTTCTAAGCCTGAATATTTCGTAAAGCAGGTACTGGAGCATTTTGAACTGGATGTATATTTTGATCAGATGGTGGGAAGCGAACTGAATGGCGGAAGGTCCAAAAAGTCTCAGGTTGTGGAAGAAGTGCTGCGGCGCTTTCATCTGGAGAATCACAGAGATCAGGTGATCCTTGTTGGAGACAGGGAATACGATGTGTTAGGAGCAAGAGAGACAGGGATTGACTGTCTTGCAGTATCTTATGGCTATGGTTCCGTGGAAGAACTGACAAAAGCAGAACCTTTGAAAATTGCAGGCTCTGCAGAAGAGATTCTGGATTTTTTCGGCTAAGCCCCCGCAGGAAACAAAAAATGCCTGCACAAATCTGGAGAGTAATTTATCCTATGGGGATTCATTTCGGGATATCACAGATCGTGGCTTATGCAGGCTTGTATTTCCTTGTATTACGAAACGGGGGAAATAAAGATGCTTATTATGGGCAGGTAATGATGCTTACCGGCCTTACTGGTCTTCTGGCTTTGATTCCTACTTTGTTTTTCTATAAAAAAGACCTGGCAGCGAGAAAGTATGGAGGAATCCTTAAGGAAAAAAGAACAAGAAAGCTTGGATTTTGGGAAGGTATTTTACTGTTCTTCATGGGAGGCGCCCTTGCTCAGTACATTAACATGATTGTAAATATTCTCCTTATGGGGTCTGATGCCAGCATGAAATATCAGAATACCGTGGAAAGGATGACTGGAGGGAAGACTTTGCTCTCAATGATCCTGTGGATCGGTATTGTGGCTCCTCTGGCAGAGGAAGCCATCTTCCGGTGGCTGATATTCCTAAGATTTCGTGATAATCTGCGTCTGATCACAGCTGCTATAATATCAGGCGTTATGTTCGGGATTTATCATGGCAATCTGGTACAGGGTATTTATGCCAGCATTCTTGGTACCGTGTTTGCACTCCTTCTGGAGTGGAGCGGCAGCTTATGGGGAAGTGTATTTCTTCATATGGGAGCCAATATCTGGAGTCTTATAAGTGGATCTGCAGCAGCCTATATTATGGAAAATGAGGAAAGAATCATGGCATGGGGCATGCTGGCTCTAGGATTGTTGCTTCTGACTGTTTTTGGAATGCGATATTTTTATAAGAAATATACAGGACGAAATAGGATAAGAGAGATATAGAGAATATCCGAACGCTGCAGGAATGTAAAACAAAAGAGAAAACAGACTTGTAAAAGAGAAGTAGATTCCCGGATCGACAGGTGATAGAATTGCTGTCAGGTATGTTTTAGAGTACATATCTGGCAGCTATTTTTACTTTGAAGATTTCTTTACAGTAAAGATCCTTTTACAGTAAATATTTGGTGACAGTGGTGTTCCTTTTGGAAATGTTTTTTTAGATTTTTTTTATGAAATTTTAATAAGGCGAAGCCTTGTATTGGGCATGACAGAATGGTATCATAAGTGTATTAAGACGATTAACACACCTGCAACAGAATCGGTATCAGTAGTGAGAGTTAATATGTAATAGAAAGGAGTTGCCTATGATCGTACTTGATTATCATGACCGGCGGCCAATCTATGAACAGGTCACAGAAAGATTCAGACAGCTCATTTTAAGCGGGGCGCTAAAGGCAGGAAGCCGTCTTCCATCTGTGCGGCAGCTTGCTATGGAACTGTCCATTAATCCTAATACGATCCAGAGGGCTTATATGCAGCTGGAGCAGGAAGGACTGGTCTATCCTGTAAAAGGAAAGGGGAATTTTATTGCAGACAGTACCAGTATCAGGCGGATCAGCAGGAAGGCTTATACCCAAGAGATGCGGGAACTGATTTATAAAGGACAGACGCTAGGCTATGACGAAGAAGAATTGACAGAATTGGTTCGGGTCTGTTACAAGGAGGGAATAAAATGATAGAAGTGAATCAATGCAGCAAGAAATTTGGCATGCTTCAGGCTGTCAATAAGGTATCCCTTCAGATCGGAAACAGAGAAGTCTTTGGTCTGGTGGGAAGCAATGGAGCCGGGAAAAGTACCTTGCTGCGTATGATGGCAGGGATCATACGTGGGGATGAAGGGAACATTCTGGTAGATGGTACAGATGTTTATGAAAATGAGAAAGCAAAAAGCAGTATTTTTTATATTGCAGATGACAGTTATTTTCCGGCTAATTTTACACCAAGAGAGATGGCTGTTTATTACAAAAATGTCTATCCTTCATTTCGGATGCAGAAGTATGAGAAGCTGATGAAGCAGTTTCATCTGGATGAAAGAGGAAAGATCAACAGGTTTTCAAAAGGAATGAAGAAACAATTGCTTGTGATCCTGGGGATTGCTGCAGGTACTAAGTACATGTTGTGTGATGAGACCTTCGACGGACTGGATCCGGTGATGCGGCAGGCGGTCAAAAGCCTATTTGCAGCAGAGATCATGAACCGGGATTTTTCACCGGTGATCGCTTCCCATAATTTGCGGGAATTAGAAGATATCTGTGATCATGTAGGGCTTCTGCACCAGGGCGGGATTCTTTTGTCACAGGATCTTGAAGAACTGAAATTCCATATACATAAAGTTCAATGTGTCCTTTCCGATTCGCAGAAAGAAAAAGAACTGGCGAAAGAACTGGACGTATTGAGTATCCAGCATCAGGGATCGCTTCTTCTGATCACAGCAAGGGGAACACGCACAGAAATTATGGAAAGGATCCAGGCAAAAAAACCGCTTTTCTGTGAGATTTTGCCTTTAACCCTGGAAGAAATTTTCATCAGTGAAACGGAGGTTGCAGGCTATGAAATTAAAAATATATTCTGGTAAACAGATTAAAATGAATATAAAAGAGCAAGTATGGATCCCTGTGATCCTGCTGATCGGTTTTTTTCTGGCTTTTCCTGTAGCCGAACTTCTGATGATGGGTAATTGGTTTGGCATGAATTACACCTACGATCAGATCCAGATCCTTTATGAAAACCTGTGGAAAGACGGGTTCCTCAGAACGGGATTTGCAATTACAGTGATTGCCGCATTGCTGAACAGCATCAGTGAATTCTGGTATCTTTATTCATCAAAGAAAGTGGATTTTTACCATTCCAGTTCCTGTGAGAAGATCCAGAATGTTCTTTTCCAGAATGTTTACAGGGATCATATTCTTTGCAGGACCATATTTGCTGATGGAATTTCTTACAGTATGTATTGGCGCAATGCGAGGGTGTTTCAGCTTGCATCTAATGAAGCTGGCATTTTATATGTTTCTGATTCATTTGATCTGTTATCTGCTGGTATATTTTGCTATTGTACTGGTAATCTGTATTACTGGTAATTTTCTTATGGGCGGACTTTGCTTTGTTGGAGTTTTTCTGTATGGATCTGTGCTTTCAAGTCTGATCACAGGATATGAAGAAACTTATTTCAGAACCTATGCCCGAATGCTATACGGAGTGTGTAAAGTTTTAAAAAGAGATGTATCTCCGCTTTTTCTGGGAAATGAACTGGTAGATAAATACAGCCAGGGTGAACTGAAAGGATTTCTGCTTCCGGTTTTGTGTGTGGTGCTGGTTTTGACAGCTGCGTCCTTTTTTGCTTACATAAAAAGACCATCTGAACGAACTGGTGAAGCTTTGATCTATCCTTTTACCCAAGTGGTGATCCGCATTCTGGTGGTGATCCCCACTGGCCTTGGAACCGGACTGTTCTTTTCACTGTTTCCGGAAAACACCTCATCCAGGGAGGCCTGGGAGATCTTTGGGTTGCTGGTAGGAGTCATATTGTCCTATAGTCTTCTTGAGATCGTTTATCAGATGGATTTTCGGAAAATATATACCCATTGGATACAATTGATCCTTTGTGGGGTTTTGGCAATGCTGATGGCAGCAGGATTTAAAACAGATATAATCAGGTATGACAGGTATTTTCCGAAAAGCGGACAAGTGGAAATGATCAGTTGGAATGGCGTTAATATGGAGTCCAGCGATTATGCTGAAGAAAAAGCGGATGGCCGTTATGTGATAGGCACTAATAACGTGGAGGCCATGATCGATCTGGGGAATTCTGAGGATCTGCTGCAGGCAGTGAAAAAAGCAGCAGATCGTACTTATAAAAATATAAAGAATAATGTTGGTAAAGCAGACTTGGAAAGAAGCCAGGAGAACTGGTAAACCTTCGGGTTTACCATGAAGTCCGGTACAACCATTTACCGGAATTATATTATAGACAGTCAGATCCTCAAGGATATTTTACAGGCAGCATACCGGGAAGGCGACTATAAAAAAGACAGGTATTCCATTCTGAACATTGATTCTAAGTATCTGTTCAGTATTACCGGTATATTCGGAGATGGTGTTTATACTACACTATGGGAAAGGGACAAAGAAAAAAGAACAGAGTTTCTGGAGGCATTGCGCCAGGACATCCTGGAGGCGGATGCAGAAGTTCTGACAGGACAGCCTTGCGGAAAACTTTATCTGAGCTTTGGACAGATTCCCCAGGAGAGAACCCCTGATAATATGGTGCCGGATGGAAGAGAATTTTTAAGCGGTGCAGGAGGCATGGTCTATATGTTCCCCCAGTTCAGCCGTAGTCTGGCGCTTCTTGAAGAAGAGGAGGATCTTTCAATATCCCTTCAGGATGTTGATGTTGAAAGTGCTGATGTGGTATTTGACCTTTCAGAAGATGCCACCGTTTTATCTGATCCGGTACAGTATACAGGAAAAGAAGAATTGACAGAATTAAAGAATATACTGATTCCACCGGAACTGGTTCCGGAATGGGAAACATTTAATTCTCCATGGGCAGACCTTACATTAAACATCCGCGGTAAAGAGGCTGTAGAGGGATGGGCTATCCGTCCGGGAGAGAAAATACCGGAATTTATCTTATTAGATCAGGAGCGTGCCCAGGAGGGTATCCTGGGGGAGAATGAAAGCGAGGACAGTACTGATCTGACAACAAATCTGGAAGATACAACAGATACTGAGGTAATGGATATTTATGAGTAAAAATAAAAAGTCTGAAAAACACAAGTACGTTTGGATCGTTTCCTTGCAGATGCAGGGGCAGGAACCCGCAGTGAAGTCAAAAAAATGATACAAAAAGGCAGGGTGCTGGTGAATGATCAGCCAGCATCCGGTCCGGAACAGAAGATCAGCCCGGATCTGGACAGAGTTTTGCTGGATGGAAAGGAGCAGACGGAAGCACCGGATTTCTTATATTACATTCTGAATAAACCGGCTGGTTATATCAGCGCTACAGAAGATTCAAAAGATAAAACCGTTATGGATCTGCTTCCGAAGATCGCAAGGAGAAATCTTTTTCCGGTAGGACGACTGGACAAGGATACAGAAGGCCTGCTTCTGATCACAGATGACGGAGCACTGGCACATGAGCTGCTTTCTCCGGCAAAACACGTGGATAAAACCTATTATGCAAAAGTGAAAGGAGTGGTCACAAAAGAGGACCAGGAGGCTGTAAAAAATGGTGTGGACATTGGGGAAGCGAAGCTTACCATGCCGGCAAAACTGGAAATCCTGAATACAGACGGGGAATACTCAGAGATTCTTCTGACTATCCGTGAAGGGAAGTTTCATCAGGTAAAGCGGATGATGGAAGCAGTAGGCAAAACAGTGGTATACCTGAAACGTCTTTCCATGGGTGGACTGGTTCTTCCAGAAGATCTTCCCATCGGCCAGTGGCGTATGCTTACTACAGAAGAACGCAAAATCATCAAAAGACTGTGAAAACAGGGTAAAAGCAGGGGGAAAATATCATAAATTCTTGAAAAAACCTCTTTACACCGGCGTTTTTCTTATGTTATAATACAACGGTTGTTAAAATAAAACACGCACGGTGATTCTCATGGATGGTGCCCTACGGTGTGTGGTTGGGTCCGGACGGAAGGCGACCTGTGCGGAAGAAAAAACCAAAAAAGGAGATTACAACAATGAGCGTTATTTCAATGAAACAGCTTTTGGAAGCAGGTGTTCATTTCGGACATCAGACAAGAAGATGGAACCCTAAAATGGCTCCGTACATCTACACAGAGAGAAACGGTATCTATATCATTGACTTACAGCAGTCTGTAGGCATGGTTGATGATGCATACAATGCAGTTGCTGATATCGTAGCTAATGGCGGAAACATTCTGTTCGTTGGTACAAAGAAACAGGCTCAGGATGCGATCAAGACTGAGGCTGAGCGTTGCGGACAGTTCTATGTAAACGAGAGATGGTTAGGTGGTATGCTTACCAACTTCAAGACTATCCAGAGCCGTATTGCAAGACTGAAAGAGATCGAGACAATGGAGTCTGATGGAACATTTGATGTTCTTCCAAAGAAAGAAGTTATCGCTTTAAGAAAAGAACTTGATAAATTACAGAAGAACCTTGGCGGTATCAAAGAGATGAAAAGAATCCCGGATGCAATCTTCGTAGTTGACCCGAAGAAAGAAAGAATCTGCATTCAGGAAGCACATACATTAGGAATCCCGCTGATCGGTATCTGCGATACAAACTGTGATCCGGAAGAACTTGACTATGTAATTCCAGGTAATGATGATGCTATCCGTGCTGTCAAATTAATCGTTTCCAAGATGGCAGACGCTGTTATCGAGGCTAATCAGGGACAGGCAGATGTTGACGGAGAGATCCAGGCAGAGTCTGAGGAGTTTGCAGCTGAGGAAGCAGCAACAGAGGAATAATTGTCAGGCCGGGGAACGGCAGAGACAGATGATCGAATAACAGGAGGAAAATACAATGGCTATTACAGCAGCACAGGTAAAAGAGTTAAGAGAAATGACCGGCGCCGGCATGATGGATTGTAAGAAGGCACTTACAGCTACAGAAGGCGATATGGATAAAGCAGTAGAGTTCCTTCGCGAGAAAGGTCTTGCTACCGCTCAGAAAAAGGCAAGCCGTGTTGCAGCAGAGGGTCTTTGCAAGGCTCTTGTTGCAGAGGATGGTAAGAAAGCAGTTGTTGTTGAGGTTAATGCCGAGACAGACTTTGTTGCAAAGAATGAGAAATTCCAGGGCTACGTTGCTGATGTTGCAGCACAGGCACTGAATACAGAAGCTGCTGATATCGATGCTTTCCTGGCAGAGCCATGGACACTTGATACCACAAAATCTGTAAAAGAAGCTCTTGCAGCTCAGATCGCTGTTATCGGTGAGAACATGAACATCCGTAGATTCGCTCAGGTAAAAGAGGACAATGGTTTCGTTGCTTCCTACATTCACATGGGTGGCAAGATCGGCGTTCTTGTTGATGTTGAGACAGATGTTGTTAACGATGCCATCAAAGAAATGGCTAAGAATGTTGCAATGCAGGTTGCAGCTCTTAAACCGCTTTACACAAGCGACAGCGAAGTAAGCGCTGACTATATCGAGCATGAGAAAGAGATTCTTCTGGCTCAGATCCAGAACGACCCGAAGGAATCCCAGAAGCCTGAGAAGGTTATCCAGGGAATGATCCAGGGACGTATCAAGAAAGAGCTGAAAGAGATCTGCCTTCTTGACCAGGTATACGTAAAAGCAGAGGATGGAAAGCAGACCGTTGGTAACTATGTAGCACAGGTTGCTAAAGAGAACGGCGCTAAGATCACAATCAAGAGCTTTGTTCGTTACGAGACCGGTGAAGGTATTGAGAAGAAAGAAGAGAACTTTGCAGAGGAAGTTGCAAAACAGATGAACGCTTAAGCGAAGTTTCGATTGTAAACTGAATCAGAATTTATAGAGGCTCTGAAACCCTCATAAACACTTTATTTTCTAGTGATTATGAGGTTTTCGGAGCCTTTTTTATGGAGTGTATCCGGAAAAAGCTATTACAGCACAAATTCAGAAGTATAGAAATACTTATATCTCTATAATAAGGGGAAAAAGGAGAGAGGTAAGTATGGATATTAAACAAATCAAAGAAAACAAAATAAGAATGATACTCCAGTTTTCCATTCCGAGTATCATTGCAATGTTATTACAGACAGTGATAACAATAACGGATGGATATTTTACTGGGAACTATGTAGGTCAAAATGCGTTGGCTGCAATCAATTTGGGATTGCCAATACTGTATTTTTACCTTGGAACAGGACTTTGCATTGGTGTAGGTGGTTCTGTTATCAGTGGTAGAATGCTTGGGGCAAATGAACAAAAAAAATCATCAGAAGTATTTTCGCAGACAGTAGTAGCTGCCCTGATCACATGTGTGGCAATCTCTGTTATGGTATTTTTGCTTTTCACACCAATCTTGAAGATTTTAAGAGCAGACGGTGATCTGTCAGTTTACTTTACTGAGTATTATAGAATCATGCTGTTTACGTATCCACTTATGGTAATTGGAACAATCCTTGGAATGTTTATCCGTGTTGATGGCAAACCGCAGATTTGTATGCTTGTCAGTATTGCAGGATGTATTTTGAATGGAGTTCTCGATTTCTTTTTTGTGGATATTATGAGATTTGGAATTCAGGGAAGTGCTGTAGCATCATTAATTGTACAGCTATTGACTGTATTGGTTCAGATGTTCTACTTTATTAGTCGAAAAACAGGAATCGGGTTTCGGAAGTTTTCATTTGACAGAGGAATAAACAAGGAAATGATTCTCAACGGATCTTCTGAATTTATTGGGGAGATGGCCAGTGCCATATCCATGTTTATGTTCAATTATGTGCTTATGAAATATGTAGGAGCAGAAGGCGTTGCAGCTTTTACAATTTTGGGATTTGTAGTTTATGGTTACAGTATGATTTGTATTGGATTTGGGCAGGGAATCAGTCCCCTTGTCAGTAGATGTTGGGGTGCGAAAGAGAAAGAGACGGCTTTTGCTTTAAGAAAAACTGCGAATAAGATGTTGTTTATGATAGGATTGATTATAGCTATAGCATTTTTTGTGGCAGGAAAGCAGTATGCAGGTTTGTTTGGATGTAATAATGAAGTGGCTGATATGGTTGCAACAGGTTTTAAAATTTATGCTGTAACATTTCTTGCTATGGGATATAATGTAGTGAATTCTATGTATTTCACAAGCTGTGGGGACGCAGAATCATCTGCAATCATTTCAACATTAAGAGGAATTGTTTTTCTTTTGGGATTTACGCTGGTTCTTCCTGCAATTTTAGGAATGACAGGTGTATGGCTTAGTGCTCCATGCTCTGAAACGCTTACAGCGATCATAGCAGTATTTTTAGTAAGGAAGCAAACAGGTAAACGAAAGTGCGGTGAACTGAATGGATAATACTGAAAATCATGCAATATGCAGTGCAGTGATAAATAAAGCAATTAACTATATATTTGACCATATTGACGAAGAAATTACAGTAGATGATGTAGCTCACTATTGTTCTTATTCCAGGTATCACCTGACACGTATGTTCAAAGAAGAAACGGATGAAGCTCTTTATCAGTTTATTAAGCGGATTCGTCTGGAGAGAAGTGCATGGTGTCTTAAAGTTGAGAAAGAAAAAAGCATTACAGAAATTGGTGAAAAATATGGATACTCCTCGTCAAATTTTGCAACAGCATTTAAAAAGCATCTGAATTTATCTCCTGGTGATTTTCGGAAAACAAGCGAACAGATTGTGGAAAAAAGTTCATTTTCTCATGGGGTAACATTAGATGCTCTTGATGATGCAGGTAAACTAATCACTGTTGAAAATCTTGACAGCTTTACAGTTATATATGAAAGAAAGAAGGGAAATTACCATCAGCTTCCCAAGGAGTGGTGCCGATTTATAGAAAAATATGAGCATTTCGCCACAGAAGAAACGTTATATATGGAATGTACAATTGATGATCCAACGATCACAGACGAAGATCATTGCATGTATGAGCTGTGTCAGACTGTTTCTCCAGAGCAACTGGTATTGAAGAAAAATGAACATATACTGCTTCAGAATTTCCAAGGGGGAAAATATGCGGCGTATCATTTTAAGGGTTTTCCTCAGTTTCTTTTTATGGTATATCAGGAGATATTTTGCAGATGGCTTTCAAAGACGGGGAATCAATTAGATGAAAGACGGCCGATTTTTGATATATATCGCCTGGTGAGAGAAGATGGATATATGGAAATAGATATCTGCTTTCCATTGAAATAAAATACAAGAAACTCTACGTTGCCACCAATATTTTTATGGAAATTTGCACTTAAAATTCAGTACGGAAAAAGCTATTGCAGCACGAATTCAGAAGTATAGAAATACTTACATCTCTATTAGATAGAGTATGGCAACAGCAAGTTGCTTTTCAGAACATAAATTTAGTCTATATGATATGGTTATGGAGGTAACGACTATGGAAATCAAAAAATATTATTTTGAAACTCCGCACGGAAAGAGGAATGTCACAGGATGAGCTGGCAGATAAAGTCATGGTAACAAGGCAGGCAGTATCACGCTGGGAAAACGGAGATACCGTTCCCAATACTGATACACTTAAAGCTCTTATCTAAAGAATTTGATGTTTCAATCAATACGCTTTTGGGAGAACCAAGAAAGTTGATCTGTCAGTGCTGTGGAATGCCAATTGATGATGATTCCATATTGGGACGTGATAAAGATGGCACATTAAATGAGGAGTATTGTAAATGGTGCTATGCAGATGGAACATACACATATAATGATATGGATGAATTGATTGATGTGTGTGTAAAGAATATGGTAAATGAAAACTTTACCGAAGAACAGGCACAATCTTATTTGAAAGAAATGCTTCCAAAATTAGATTACTGGAAAAGATATGATGAACTTAGTGACAATGGGCAGTTTGAAGAGTTTAAAAAGCAATTGATAAACGAAATAAATGATCTGCATATAGACGGACTTCCAAGGGTAGACAAGCTAAATGCACTTGTGGGGAAATATGTGAATCTGGAATATACTCTGCCTAATGGACGAAAAGTGAAATTTCTTGATGATCAGAAAACCTATCTGGGGAATCAACTGGAGTCTGAATTTGGAGGAGACAGGTGCTTCGGTATTCTGGCAGGCATGGATTTTATTCTAGTATGTACATATGAGAAAGCTGGTGAAAACCCAGAGCTGTTGATTTATAAAAAGAGATAATATAAGCAAAAAGAAAAGTCTTGACAAATAAACGACCGTTTACTATCATTAAGATGTAAACGGTTGTTTATTTATTTGCACGAGCAACGAGCCAAAGTCTGTGCTTGCACAAGACCTTGGCGACTGCCGCGATAACTTGAGAAACTCGCGGAGCGTGTTTCTCATAGTTTGGAGGAAATGTGCATGGGTAATAGGAAAGAGGAAATATTAATTGTGGCACTGCATCTGTTCGCCAGAGATGGTTATGAGGCTGTCTCCGTTAGCCAGATAGCAGGAGAACTTGATATGACAAAAGGGGCATTGTACCGTCACTACAAAAGCAAAAGAGATATTTTTGACTGTATTGTGCAGCGTATGGAGCAGCAGGATGGCGAACAGGCAGTAGAATATGATATGCCACAAGAGGATAAAGAGAAAATGCCTGAAAAGTATGAGACAGTATCACTGGATGATTTTGTGGAATACAGCAAGTCTATGTTTGAATACTGGACAGAGGATGATTTTGCATCATCGTTTCGGAAGATGCTGACAATAGAGCAGTTTCGCAGTGAAGAGATGCAGAATTTATATCAGCAATATCTGGCATCTGGACCGGCAGAATATGTGAAGGATCTGTTCAAAAATATGAAAATAAAAAATCCAGAGGAGAATGCAGTTAAATTTTATGCGAATATGTTTTTCTATTATAGTGTATATGATGGAGCAACAGATAAGACGAAAGCAAAATGTCAGTTTGAACAGATGATGGGCAAAATTGTAGAAGAAATGAAGTAGGAATTGTATTTTGAGTAAAGGAATATGAAATGGGATTAGAACAATGGGGAGCAAGTGAGCAATATTATAAAATTGCTTCGGGGTATCCGGAATATGAACTTGGAAGAGTGATATCACAGGAAAAGGATTTATTTCGTGTGGTCATGGATAAGGAAGAGTGTCATGGCAAAAGTTTCGGGAAAATTCAGATATAATGTTTCTGCAATTTCAGAATTTCCATCTGTAGGAGATTTTGTTCTTGTAGAATATTCTTTTAAAGATGATGTGGCGGTTATTCACAAAGTACTGCCGAGAAAAAGTGTTTTTGTTCGGAAAGCTGCTGGAAAAAATTGTATGGAGCAGGTAGTAGCTGCTAATGTAGATATCGTATTTTTGTGCATGGCATTAAACAGAGATTTTAATATAAGAAGATTAGAGCGTTACCTGTCCGTAGCATGGAACAGTGGAGCTGTTCCGGTCATAGTTCTGACAAAAGTAGATTTGTGTGGTGATTTGGAGGAAAAGAGATTTGAAATTGAAAACGTAGCAGTTGGTGTTCCAGTGATGGAAACTTCCGGATTAACAGGAGATGGCTTACAGCAAATAAAGGCATATCTGCAGGAAACAAAAACAGTTGCGTTCATTGGTTCTTCAGGTGTAGGAAAATCAACATTAATCAATAGATTGATGGGGGAAGAATGTTTGAAGACTAATACACTTAGAAAGGATGACAAAGGAAGACACACAACTACTCATAGAGAATTGTTCTTGCTTCCAGATAGGGGAATGGTCATTGATACACCGGGAATGCGTGAACTCGGAATGTGGAATGCAGGAGAAGGAATCGAACATACTTTTTCTGATATTGAAAAACTGGCAGAAAAATGTCGTTTTCATAATTGCACACATACATCTGAACCAGGATGTGCAGTACGAACTGCAATGGAAGCTGGAATAATTGATGAGGAACGGCTGAAATCTTATAAAAAGTTAAAGGCAGAGAATTCATATATGGAAGACGCTGGAAACTATATACTCACTAAGAAAAAGAAGTTTAAAGAAATTGCAAAGTATAACAAAAATAATTTAAAGAAGTAATACAAGAGCCAGACGCTTAAGACGCAGAGCCGTTAATTCTGATACTGAAAAATCAGGATTATCGGTTTTTATTTTTAAGAGAGGATATAAAAGAAATGGAAAAAAGTAATATTATGATTCGTTTAGAGAAAAAGGAAGAACAACAGAAAGTAGAAAATCTGGTAAGAGAAAGTTTTTGGAATGTGTATCGTCCAGGATGCCTTGAGCATTATGTATTGCATCAGCTACGAAATGATCCGGCATTTGTTCCAGAACTGGATTTTGTGATGTTTCTTGATGAAAAAAATAATGAAGAGAGTAAGTTGATCGGTCAGAATATGTTTATGAGAACAAGTATTAAAGCGGATGATGGAAGAAATATTCCAATTATGACTATGGGACCGATTTGTATTACTCCAGAATTAAAACGACAAGGGTATGGAAAAGCCTTACTGGATTATTCATTGGATAAGGCAGCGAAACTTGGCTGTGGTGCAGTCTGCTTTGAGGGAAACATTGATTTTTATGGAAAAAGTGGATTCAGACAGGCAAGTGAATTTAACATCCGTTATCATGGACTGGAAGAAGGACAGGATGCGTCTTTCTTTTTATGCAAAGAGCTGATTCCTGGTTATCTGAATGGTATTACAGGAGAGTATGCGACACCAGAGGGATATTTTGTAGACGAAAAGGAAACGGAAGAATTTGATAAGTTGTTTCCTTATAAAGAAAAGAAAAAACTACCGGGGCAATTATTTTAGTGAAGTGGATTACAAATATCCACTTCACATGCAGAGGACAGGAGGTAAAGACAAAAATGAAGTCAATGAAAAAGGATTGGTATAAGAAAGTCTGGACAATGGATATTCAAAATATGTCATGGGTAGAAGATACAAAAAAAGAGGTTGATTTTTTGATCGATCAATTAAAACTTCAAGGTAACGAAAGAATTCTTGATCTTGCGTGTGGATATGGAAGGCACTCTCTGGAATTAGCCAGACGTGGATATGATGTGACTGGTATTGACATTACATCAGAATATATTAAATATGCAACTAAACAGGCAAAGAAAGAATGTCTGAAAGCAAAATTCTTATGTATGGATATTCGTGAAGTGAATGTTAAAGAAAAATTTGATGTAGTGATCAATATGGCGGATGGAGCAATCGGATATTTGGAAAATGATATGGAAAACATGAAAATATTTGAGATTGTGTCTAATACTTTGAAAAAAGGCGGGAAACATTTTATGGACATTATGAATGGGAGTTATGCCGAAAAATATTTCCCATGTAAGTTATGGGACGAAGGTGAAAAGTGTCTTACATTATCTGCATTTGAGTGGGACAAAAAGAGTAAGATCTTGTTATATGGACAAGTAGATTATCCTTATGGAGAACCATTGAGGAAGCCAGAAATGAAAGAAGGAAATCCCATCAGACTCTACACAATATCTGAAATATCAAAGATTTTTTCAAAGTTAGACATGAGCGTTTGTAAAAGTTATGCAGATTTTACTGGAAAGCTGTCATCGGATAATGATATTCAGTTAATGGTTTATTCTGTACGAGGTTAAATGAAAGCTGTACTTGAATTATGCAGAACAGTGTGATATATTAAAACTACCGAATGGTAGTTAAAACAAAACTGATAGGTAATATATAGGAGATGGTTAAAACAAACAATGAGTGATACAAGAAAAAAAGAGATTATCATGGCTACATTGGAGCTGGCGGCGAATAAAGGACTTGGTAACGTATCCATGAATATGATTGCAGACAAAGTTGGGATAAAAAAACCGTCATTATACAATCATTTTGCATCCAAAGAGGAGCTTGTTGAAGTAATGTATCAATTCCTCCGAGAAGAGGCTAAGAAAAACGCCAATATAGGCGCAATTGATTATACGATCATTTTTGCCGGCAAAAGTGCTTTGGAAATATTGAAGATGATGGTCGGAGGATATTTTAACATGAACCAGCAGGAACATATGTTAAATTTCTACAAGGTTATTTATTCCGAAAGAAGCCTGAATCCCATGGCAGCCAAAATTGTCGCAGAAGAGACGGATAAGATGATTATAGCAACGAAGCAGCTGTTCTATGCGATGGAAGTACATAAATTACTTCATTTCACAAATCCGGATATGAGTGCGGTAAGCTTTGCTATGACGATACATGGACTGATGGATTACGAACTAGATCAGAGCAATGGTAAGTGCAGCTATGAAACAGATAAGAATCTTTTGGACGACTATCTGAAATGGTTTTGTGAGGAGAATGCTGTATGATAAAGAAAAAGAGTTTATTGAATTATTGTGGATTACTTGGAGTAGCAGCTTTTTTTGTCATATACAGCAGCGGTTGTATTTTCACCGCTTGCATATCCGGGCTATGACTGGATGGCACAGGCGGTAAGTGACCTTAGTGCATCGAATGCACCATCGCTTCGGTTATGGAACCAGCTAAGCAGTTTGTACAATGTATGTACTCTGGTGTGTGCAATGATGGTATGTATAGGCATTCAGGGTAAGAAAAACAGACTCCTGCGGGTAGGCATCTATTTGTTCACGATTATGGAGCGGGTGTCAGCAGTGGGATTTGGCATGTTTCCTTTAAGTGACAGTGGCTATGCAGGTACATTTCAGGATAAGATGCATATTTTTTCGACAGTGATTGTCGTTTTATTGTCCATAGTCTCTCTGGCTTTGATTATTATTGCCGGAGCAAAGGATAAAAGCTGTCGTTCTTATGGTATTTGTGCAGCAATTGCTCTTGGTATGATGATGGTAGGTGCAATAGGGATGAATATTGTACCGAAGGATTATTTCGGGATTGTTGAAAGATTCAGTGTGTTTGCTGCGACAGGATATAATGCAGTGCTTGGAATAGAACTGTATCGGATGAAGTTTTAGTGAGTGAAAAATAGATGCTTGTCATTGACATGGATGTAGTAAAGTGATATACTATAAACAAGTTTACAATAAACTAATTTATAGTATTGGAGATATTATATGCCAAGTAGTCCAAAAATAAAAAAAGAAGATATGCTGCAGGCTGCACTGGAGCTTGTTTCAAAAAATGGATATGCCGCTCTTAACATAAAAGCTGTAGCCGGGGAACTGGGATGCTCTACAGCACCGATTTCATGGCAGTTTGGTGGAATGGATGGATTGCGTGAGGAACTGATTCCTTTTGCGGAGCAGTATGTAGAGGATAAGTATTACAGTCGGAATGAAAACGAACTTGCAACATTCGAACAGAAAGGAAAAGGAACCATTGATTTAGCATTAGAAAATCCTAATTTGTTTCGTTTCCTTTACATGGGAGAGCGAAGCCAACTGCTAAGTACAGGCTTCGAGTTACAGACGAATAATCAGGATGCCGCTAATGGGTATCAGGAGATGGCAGAACTGCTTGGGATTACGCCAAAACAGGTAATGGATTTTGCGATGACAATGATGGTGTATACACAGGGGATAGGAACCCTTATTGCATCAGGAATTGTCAAGGATACGAAAGAAAATATGTATCATATGCTTCATAATACAGGCATGACATATTTAAAAGGCTTAGGTGTGAAGGATAGCACTTTATGTGATTTATCAGGAGGTGACAGGTCAGATGAAAGCAGTAGTAACGGATAAATGGATACTATGTCCGGTATGCAAAGCAAAGACACGGACACAGATACTGGATGATACGGAGTTAAAACATTTTCCGCTGTTTTGTCCAAAATGTAAAGAAAGTTTTATTATCAATGTAAAGGATCATATAGTGGATTATCAATCTATTGCCAGACGCTAAGACGCAGAGCAGAAACGAAATGTTTTTTGCCTGCGTCTTTTTGTTGGTTAGGAGTGTATTATGAATAAGTATTTGAATTACTGGGGATTGATTTTTGTTATTGTGATTTTGATCCCTAATATTGTGTTTGCAATAACATGTAAAGATGGATTCGAAAATCGGTATCAGAATAAATTAGTTGAATTTCTTGAGCAGATTGGGAGGTTTGGCTGTTTTTTCAGCATGTTTCTTATAATTCCTTTTACGAACAGTGGGTATTGGTTTAAACAGGGAGAAACAGTATATCTGGTTTTTGGAGTGATTCTCGTAGCATTGTATTGCCTGGGCTGGATAGTATTCTGGAAAGAGGATTCTATACGAAAGTCCTTATATTTATCAATTCTCCCATCTTTGCTATTTATTGAAAGCGGTATTATAAGCGGCAATATCTTACTATTGATTTTTGCACTTATCTTTGCTCCGTGTCATATCCTAATAAGCTATATGAATGCAGTTTTAATATGCTCATCCGATAAAAGTGATAGAAGATTAGAAAAAGATTGACAAGTTACCGTTTGGTTACTATAATATAAGTAACCGAGTGGTAACTAATGACGGATATGGGGGTAAAAATAGATGAAGTGTTCAAAATGTGGTAAAGAAATGAGAAAAGGATATTTATTCAGCAGTAAGGACGGAGCTTTCAGTTTTGCAAATGAAGTACCGGGAGTTTTTGAGAATGCAAAAAATGCAGAGGGTTTTGTAGAAATAACAAAACTCAAACCAAGTCACAGGACAAGAGTGGAAGCGAACTGCTGTGAAGAATGCAGAATGATAGTGATTAATTACTAAGAGTGACAGACGCCAGACGCTAAGACGCAGAGCAGCAATTTTATTGCCTGCGTCTTTTGTGATTATATTAGGAAAGAGAGGAACAACAGGCAGTGAGTAATATTATTGTTTTATCAGGAAGCGTACGAAAAGGTGGAAATACTGAGTTACTTGTGCAGGCATTTGTTGATGGCGCTAAGAAAAATAATAACGTTGAAGTAATTTCGGTAGCAGATTATAAAGTGAATCCTTGCATAGGGTGCAATACATGTTTTGACAGAGAAGGACATGAGTGCTTTCAAAAAGATGATATGACGAAAGTATATGAAAAACTGAAAATGGCAGATGTGCTTGTTATAGTTTCTCCTGTATATTTCTATGGTGTCAGTGCACAGTTAAAAGCACTTATTGACAGACTACATACACCTATGCGTAATGAGTTTAAGATTAAAAAGCTTGCACTGATATTAGTTGGTGCAGCAGCATTACCGGAGTTGTTTGATGCAATTAAGATGCAGTATCGGCTTGTATTAAATTATTTCAAACTTGAAGATGCAGGAACAGTATTTGTGAGAGGTGCAAAAGATAAGGGCGATGTGAAAAATACAGATGGCTTGGAAAAAGCATATCAATTAGGAACTGCTATTTAATGATGGAATATTTGTGGAGGATTGGCTTATGGCTAACAATTATAAGATTATAGATGAAAAGACATGGGAAAGAGCCATGCATTGTATGGTTTTTAGAAACAGTATAGAACCACAATTTTGTGTTACGTTTGAGGCGGATATAACAAATTTCAAAGAGAAGGTAAAAAAACAGGGATTATCATTTACTATGGCAATGGTATATGCAGTCTGCAAATGTGCCAATGAGATAGAGGAATTCCGTTATCGCTTTTTAGATGGGAAAATTGTTCTTTATGACAGAATAGATACTGCCTTTACATATCCGAATAAGTCCACAAATTTATTTAAAGTGGTTAATGTGCCATTTGTTGATGATATCAGTGAGTACTGTAAATTGGCATATACAACTGCAAATGAACAAAGGGAATACTTTACTGGTCCGTTAGGAAATGATGTATTTCAATGTTCACCTATGCCATGGGTTACATTTACGCATATTTCGCATACAAATTCGGGGAAAAAGGATAATGCAACTCCATTATTTGATTGGGGAAAATATTATGAGAAAAATGGAAGAATTATGATACCAATATCGGTACAGGCGCATCATTCGTTTGTGGATGGAATACATGTCGGACAATTTGTGAATGGATTACAGAAGTATTTTGATATAACGGATTAACATAAGTGAGGAAATGATGATGAGTAAAAGAACAAGGCAATATATAGGCATTCTATTTGCAATAGTAGCTTATTACATAGTGCATGAAGGTGCACACTTGATCGTGGCGCTTGCATTACATGCATTTAAGAAAATTAACTTTATGGGTATTGGAATACAGATCGATATATATCGTGATAGATTAACAGATACGCAGCTGGGATTATTTTGTATTGCCGGAGTGACAGCAACATTAATTACAGCTTATGCATTGGTATATTTTAAGGATAAAATTTGTGAAATAAAGAATAAGCTTGTGAAGGCTACTTTTTATTATGTAACAGTAATTATACTGGTATTGGATCCAATATATTTGTGTTTACTCAGTGGAGCATTTGGTGGTGGAGATGTAAACGGAATCCTTTATTTAATGCCACAGGCATGGATATGGACGATTTTCGCCTTCATATTACTTTTTAACATATGGATTCTATTAAAAAAGGTAAATCCAACGTATACTGCGTCATTTAAGGAAAGATGAAACAAAAGGAGAAGATATGGAATCAGATATCATTAAAATCAGTCATCTGAATAAGCTTTAGCGAAGTAAAAGCGGTAAATGATTTGAGCTTTCGTGTAAAAAAAGGAGAATTGTTTGCATTTCTTGGAGTAAACGGTGCGGGGAAAAGCACAACCATTTCTATTCTCTGCGGACTGCTGAAAAAAGACAGTGGAACGGTTCAGGTAAACGGAATAGAAACTGACAAAGCCGGCGCACAGACAAAAAGGATGCTTGGTGTTGTATTTCAGGATAGCGTACTTGATAAACCGCTTACGGTGAAAGAAAACCTAATGAACAGAGCAGCTTTGTATGGCATTACAGGAAATGCCTTTGATAAGAGATTACAGGAGCTAGTCGAGATCCTGGATTTTGACGAGTTTTTAAACAGACCTGTAGGTAAGCTGTCGGGAGGTCAGAGAAGAAGGATTGATATTGCCCGTGCATTATTGCACAGACCGGAGATTTTGATTCTTGACGAGCCTACAACCGGACTTGATCCGCAGACAAGGCAGTTAATCTGGAATGTTATCGAGAAGCTTCAGAAAACTGAAAATATGACAGTATTTCTGACTACACATTATATGGAAGAAGCTGCTAATGTCGGGTATGTTGTGATTCTTGACAAAGGAAGTATTGCAGCGGAAGGTACACCGTTTGAACTTAAAAATGATTATGTACAGGATATCGTGTCAGTTTATGGTGTTTCCGAAGATGAAATAAAAACATTGAACAGAGAATATAAAAAAATTCGTGACGAATATCAGATAAAAGTAAGAAATACGAAGGAAGCTACGAAGCTTATTGTAGAGCATCAGGATCTATTCATGGATTATGAAGTAGTAAAAGGCGGAATGGATGATGTATTTCTTGCAGTCACAGGGAAAAGGCTTGGAGGTGAACGCTGATGAGAACAGTATTGGCATTAATGAACAGGAACAGGAAACTGTTTTTTAAAGACAAAGGTATGTTGTTTACGTCAATGATTACACCTGTTATTCTGATTGTTTTGTATGCTACGTTTCTTGCAAAGGTTTTCAGAGATTCTTTTACAGCTGCAATTCCGGATATGATCACGATTTCGGATAAACTCATTAATGGAACCGTGGCAGCACAACTGACAGCATCACTTATGGCAGTGAGCTGTATCACGGTAACATTTTGTGTGAATCTGACTATGGTGCAGGACAAGGCAAATGGAACAAGGAAGGATTTTAATGTTTCACCGGTCAGCAGTGGGAAAATCTATTTGGGATATTTTCTCTCGACAGTTGTTAATTCTTTGATGGTCAATGGACTTACGTTTGTATTATGCCTGGGATATTTACTTAAAATGGGCTGGTATATGAATACAGCAGATGTATTATGGGTTTTATTTGACATGATATTGCTCGTCCTGTTTGGAAGTACGCTTTCAAGTATCATTAGCTTTCCATTGACAACACAGGGACAGCTTTCGGCTGTGGGTACAATTGTCAGTGCAGGATATGGTTTTATATGTGGTGCTTATATGCCGATTTCAAATTTTGGATCAGGTCTTCAGAAAGCGATGTCTTATCTTCCGAGTACATATGCCACTTCATTGATCAAGAATCATATGCTTCACGGAGTTTTCAGGGAGATGGAGAGAAAAAATTATCCGGCTGAAATGGTTGAAGCGATAAGAGACACTCTTGATTGCAATCCGGTATTTCATGGAAATGTGGTAAGTGTAAATCAGATGATCGGCATTATGATGGGAAGTATAGCTGTATTTGGAATTATTTACTATGTGGTTACATTGCTGCCGGAGGGTGAAGGCGGACGATAGGAAATATTCTTTTTAGCGGGTGAAAGCCTAGAGTTTTAGCTGATGACACGATAGGTGTCGCTCATGTGACAGAGCGATTCTTACCATTATTCGTAGTGTATGTTACCTTCCAATCAGCCAACAGGCAAAAAATAAAAGGAAGGTAAAACAAAATGAAGAAAAACGGAAAGAAGCTATTAATTTTAGGAACTGCGTTACTTGTAATGTTTGCAATCTGGACATGTTTAATACAATGTGTGGATGTGCAGTCGGCAGGGCAGAAGGGCACGGAGATTGGATTCGCAACATTTAACTGCTGGTTTCACAGAGTTACCGGAGTACACATGGCAATCTATAAGATTACCGACTGGTTAGGTCTTGTGCCGATATTTGTATGTATGACATTTGGTGCAGTTGGTTTCGTACAACTGATAAAAAGGAAAAGTCTTTTTAAGGTTGACAGAGATCTGATTTTACTTGGAATTTATTATGTAATAGTGATTTTGGCATATCTGATTTTTGAGATGATTCCGATTAATTACAGACCAATTCTGATTGATGGGATGCTTGAGGCATCTTATCCATCATCTACAACGCTGCTTGTACTAAGTGTCATGCCTACTTTGGTATATCAGATGAATCGCAGAAGCACAAATCTGTTGCTTAGAAGATTTGTGTGTGTAATGTCAATCATTTTTTCTGCATTTATGGTGATTGGAAGACTGGTTGCAGGAGTACATTGGGTTACGGACATCGTTGGTGCTGTGATTCTGAGTACAGGGTTGTATTGCTTGTACAAAGCAATGGTTCTGTTATTTTGTAGGGATAAGTAATTACGAGTGAGAATGAATGGAGGTTCTGCCATGGAATTTAATGAAAAACTGAAAGAGTTAAGAAGCAGCAGAGGCTTAACACAGGAAGAACTGGCAGAAGCTCTGTTTGTTTCGAGGACAGCTATTTCGAAGTGGGAATCGGGCAGAGGATATCCGAGTATAGATTCGCTAAAAGAAATTTCGTCGTTTTTCTCTGTGACAATTGATGAACTGTTGTCTCGGGGAAAAATTACTTTCCATTGCGGAGAAAGAAAATAAATCCAATATGCAGAATCTGTGCAACATTCTGATGGGGGCTATTGACTTATTTCATTTTCTGCTGATTGTGCTGCCTCTGTATCCAAAATCAATGAAAGAATATATTGCATCCGTGAACCTGTTCGGCTATACAGAAACATCAGCCTTTAACAGGATGGTTTATTGGGGATTGTTCTTTTTATTAATGTTAATTGGAGTTTCAGAGATTATAGTTACACAGTTAAAAATTGCGAAAGTATACAAGATGGTAATTGTATTTTCCATATTGCTTGGTATCGCAGCAGTACTGTTTCTGGCTTTGACAGGGGAGACATATGCAACAGCGCTGGCATTTCTGCTTTTGGTGTTGAAAGCAGGTTTATACATGAAAGGAAGATAGAGAGGTAAGATTCATGAGACAATTAGTTTTATATATTCATGGAAAAGGTGGAAATGCTATGGAAGCGGACCATTATAAAACATTATTTGCAGGATATGATGTGGTAGGACTGGATTATCATGCAGACAGTCCGTGGGATGCAATAAGTGAATTTAAAGAGTTCTTTCACAGATATAGGAAAGGGTATGATTCTATTATTCTAATAGCGAACAGCATTGGAGCCTATTTTTCAATGTGTGCTTTTAATCATGAACAGATAGACAAAGCCTTTTTCATTTCACCAATCGTTGATATGGAAAAGCTGATTCTTGATATGATGGGATGGGCAGATATAACGGAAGAAAAGTTACGTGAAAAACAGTTGATAACCACAGGATTTGGAGAAACATTGTCCTGGGAATATTTGTGTTATGTGCGTAATCATCCGGTCAATTGGTCGGTTCCGACTTATATATTATATGGAAATAAAGATAATCTGACATCACAGGAGACTATCCATAAGTTTGCCAATGATGTCAATGCAGAACTAACAATAATGCAAAACGGAGAACATTGGTTTCATACAGCAGAGCAGATGTCATTTTTAGATGACTGGATTAAAAAATACATTGGATAGATATCAGACAGGGAGAATGATGGTGTGGTTGATTGCAGTTGTATTTTTTGGAAGTATTGCGGTTTATATTTCCATAACGACAATAATTGATATTATGTTGATGGGGAAAATAACACCAAGGATATCTATGAAATGCAGACAGAGAGAATATATTGTAAAGAATCAAAATCGGATTGACATTCAGACTGGATATCAATGCTCGGCATTTTCAGTAGCCTATTTGTTGCGACACTATGGAATAGATGCTAACGGAGCAAATATTTATAATCAAATGCCATATAAAATGAAAGATGGATGTGTATATTCTAAAGGACTGTCAAAAGTATTGCAGGAATATGGCTTATGTGCAAAGTACTATTCAGGTAATCTCAAGGCATTACAGAATGAAGTATGTAAAGAAACGCCTGTTATCGTTATGATTCGTGTCAGAACCGATAAAAATTGGCTGCATTATGTTCCTGTCGTTGGATTTGATGATAGATATGTATTTGTTGCAGAATCGTTACCGGAATTAGTGAATTGTAATTGTAAGTATTATAATCGCAGAATTGAAAAGAAGGTTTTTTTGCAGCTTTGGAATACGGCAATGTTAAAACAACCACTTTTTAGGAATACGTTCTATATTGTAACAAAATATAACACAAAAAAGGGTGAATGAAATGAAAAAGGCAACCAAAAGAAAAATTATTTTATCCGGAATACTTTTTCATATGATATTAGTCTTTACTGCCTGCGGATTATGTAATAAAGCTACATTTATAGGGGATGAGATATTGGATACAGATTTTTACGATATAGCTTTTGAACAGATGAACTCGACATATTCTCATAATATAAATATGGACGCCGGTGAAAGTATTAAGGTAAAGATTATCAGCAAATCCGGAAAAATTTCCGTACAAATATATAATGAAGATGATCAGCCAGTGTATAGAGGTGATGATGTAACAGATGCAGAATTTGAAATACAGATTAATGAAAAAGGAACATACCGGTTATGCGTTAGTGGAAAGGAAGCAAAAGGGCATGTTATTTTTTCAAGATGCAAAGAGGAAAAGGACATAAAGAATGAATAAGAAAAGTGAAAAAAATCTGCCGTTATATGGTATAGGTCCGGTTATTGTATTTGGGCAGTTACTGATTGCCGGTGGCGCAATAGCCATTTCATATAAATTTAAATGGGATTGTTATGAATATGAAATGCTAAACATTCCATTGAAAATCATTGTTATTTTGTTTGTCATCTTTGGATTGTATTTAAATTATTCAGCGAAACATATATCAAACTTGTTTGAAAATGTATCAGAGAATAGATTAATTCAGGATGGAATATACGGATATGTAAGAAATCCTGTATATAGCGCAGCCTTTTTTGTAAGTATTGGAACTGTCTGCATGACAAACAGACTTATCCTTTTAGTAGCTGTTGGCATAATTTGTTGGAGCTATATGTCACTATTATTGGTTGTCACGGAAGAAAAATGGCTAAGAGATTTGTATGGAAAGCAATATGAGGATTATTGCAATAGAGTAAACAGGTGTATTCCATGGTTTAGAAACAAAGTATTGTAATATACTTGACAAGTTACCGTTAGGTAACTATAATACAAAGTAACCAAAAGGTAACTAAATGTCAGACGCTAAGACGCAGAGCAGGAATTGATTTGCTTATGCGTCTTTTTCTGTATAAAGATGGTCTGATAAAAAAGGAAGAGACTGATCGTGTTAGGTTAGTAAGGGAGACAATATGGAATGGTTTGGAATTGCAGCATTATTGCTGTTGCTTTATTATTCATCGTATTTAGGAAAAATAAAGCATTTGGAAATGAAAGTAAAACAATTGGAGAAAAAGCAGAGAGGAGCAACTTATATGTCTAAGTTGATTAATAGTCTTGTAGGAAAACAATGTATCATCAGGTCAGATTCATTCTTGGGTTTTGCAGGAAAAACAGAAGTATCCTGTAAGATTGTAGATGCAGATGATGAATGGTTAAGAATTTGCTATACAGAAAAAAAGGACAAACAGGTAGTTAAACTGTTGCGAATTGAAAATATTGACGCAATAGAAGAACAGTAAGTGTTAATTTACTTTAATTGAAAATATGGAGGTATCATTGAATGGAACTAAAAATTGAAAACCTGACAAAACAATATGGAAACAAAATGGCAATTCAGAATGTCTCATGTATTCTTAAACCGGGAGTGGTTGGACTTCTTGGGGCAAATGGAGCTGGAAAAAGTACCCTTATGAGAATGATATGTGGTGTTATGAAGCCGACTTCCGGTACAGTCAGACTGGGAAAGTATGATGCCACAGACATGGGCTATAGAAATCTGCTTGGGTATCTGCCACAGGACTTTGGCTATTATCCGGATTTTACAGGAATGGAGTTCCTGCTATATGTTGCAGCATTGAAAGGGCTTGACAAAAAGACAGCAAAAGAGCGTAGTGAAAATCTCTTAGAGCAGGTAAATCTGGAAAAAGATGCAAAAAGAAAAGTAAAAGCATATTCCGGAGGAATGAAGAGAAGGCTTGGAATAGCACAGACACTTTTAAATGATCCGAAACTGATTGTATTAGATGAACCGACAGCCGGACTGGATCCAAAGGAGAGAGTGCGTTTTCGACATATTTTTGAGCAGTTAGGCAAGGACAATATTGTTTTGCTGTCAACACATATTGTTTCGGATATTGAAAAATGTGCAGACAGGATTCTGGTAATAAAAGACGGGCAAAAAGTATTTGATGGAACAGAACAGGAAACAGGAAAAGATTTGGAGCTATTTTATCTGGATATATTCGGAGGTGAAGAATAATGGGAACTTTATACAGATATGAATTAAAGAAACTTCTATGTCAGAAAGTTTTATGGATTGCAGTGGCACTTATGACATTGATTCTGGTTGGGGTTGGGATAACGGACGTAGTAACCGGAAGAGCTGCAATCAGTAAGAATTATAAAGAATTTTCAGGGAGAGAAATAGATGATTCTCTGATTAAAGAGGTACAGGAAGCAGAAGATCAGGATCATTATATTGTATTTCGCAGTTTTATTAATTTTTGTATGGGAACAGCAGATTATGAAAATGTAAATGAACAAGAGGTATATGCGACCAGAGAAAATAATAATCAGAACCAAATGAAACAGGCAAAACTATCAGATGCAGAAATTAATTACTGGAATCAGAAGGAAGCAGAAGTTAAAAAGCCATTTACTTATCAGTACGAAGAGGGATATGCAGGGATTTATACATCAGTATATGTAGCTAATTTCATGCTTCTCCTACTTTCAGCAATAGGAATCTGTGGCATTTTTGCAGATGAAAGAATCAATGGAACGGATCAGATAGTTTTCAGCAGTGTGAGCAAGGAAAAGTTATTCATAGCAAAAATATTGGCAGGGTTAAGCATGGGAATCATATTAGCTGTTTATCTTTATGGGGCATTATCCATTTGCAGCTTTGGAATTTATGGATTTTCCGGATTTAACGCTCCGCTGCAGATCAGAATTCCGGGTTGTATGCTAAATATAACAATTGGACAGACTTATATCTATTTATGTGTACTATTTTTAATAGCAGGTATTATATATTCTGCATTTGCGATGTTTTTATCACAGGTGTTAAACAATCGTTCTGCAGCAACTGCCATTATGGTAATTGGATTATTTTTATCTATGATTAATGTACCAGAAGCATTTGGATTGCTTTCAAAAGTATGGAGCTATCTCCCTGGAGCATATATTGGTTCATGGACATTTACAGGGTACAGGCTGATTCATATATTTGGAAAATTTTTTAATAATTTGCAGATGGCACCTGTTTTTTGGATGATTGCTTCAATGATATTTATAGCAATTGCTAAAGGTTCTTATAAGCACTATCAGGTAAAGGGAAGATAGGTAGAAGAGGGAGTGATCCGGAAAAGTATATCCAGTTATATATTAATAGTCCGGGCGTTTCAGTAACTGCCGGGTTTGCTATTTACGATACATTGCAGTATGGATTAATAGATCAGGTTATTGAGAAGCGATGATCATGTTAGCGAGGTTCTTTTATATTTTCTAATCATAACTGTTGACAAGTGACCGATAGGTAACTATAATTATAGTTACCAAAAGGTAACTTGATAACGGATTTAAATTAGGAGAGATAGACATGGAAAGCAAAGAAAAGAATACTAAGGAAAAAATACTGGAAGAAGCTTTGAAGTTATTTGCACAGAGTGGATATATGGGAACATCCATGAATGATATTGCTTCAAAACTTGGAGTAACCAAAGCTGCATTGTATAAGCATTATAAAAGCAAGCAGGAGATATTGGACAGTATTATTGACAAAATGAATGAATTGGATATTGAGAGAGTAAAGCAGTATGAAATGCCGGAGGGGAATCTGGAAAAGGTTACAGCCGAGTATAAAGAAACGGCATTTGATAAGATCAAGCAGTTCACAAAGGTGCAGTTTCTTCATTGGACAGAGGAAGAGTTTTCATGCTGTTTCCGTAAGATGTTGACATTGGAACAGTACAGAGAGCCACAGATGGCACAGCTATATCAGAATTATCTTGCAAGCGGACCATTAACTTATATGGAAGCTTTGTTTTTAGGAATGCTGGGAGATGCAGGAAAAGCCAGACAGACAGCACTTGATTTTTATGGACCTATTTTTTTGCTTTACAGCATATATGATGGAGCAGAAGACAAAAGTCATGTGATAAAGTTACTGGAAGAGCATATGGATCACTTTTTACAGGAAATGCAGATAAGTTGAAAGGGTGAAGTGATTTGAACGATGAATCAGAACATCAGGAATGGACTGTAATATTACAGTTTTGCACTGCTCGACTTGAAATTATAGAGGTCAAATAAGAATGAATGCAATCATATATACATCAAATACTGGAAGCACAGCGGAGTATGCACAATTACTGGGAAAGGAATTGAATCTTCCGGTACATAGTTTACAGCAGGCAAAAAACATGGTGCCTGCCGGCAGTGAAATCATTTATCTCGGCTGGATTATGGCAGGAGGAATCAAAGGATATAAAGAGGCAGCAAAATTGTATAAAGTGTGTGCAGTCTGTGGTGTCGGCATGGGACAGACAGGCACACAGCTAAAAGAGGTCAGGGATAAAAACGCTATTCCGCAGAGGATTCCTTTATTTACGTTACAGGGGAACTTTGATGTGAAGAAGCTTCATGGAGCGTATCGTTTCATGATGAATGTCATGGTTAAAACTGCCGGAAAGGGACTGGCAAATAAAACCGACCGTACGCCCGAAGAGGATGATATGTTAGATATGATGGTAAATGGTGGAAAACGAGTATCTTTACAGAATTTGAAGGCAGTTACAGAGTGGTATAAAAGCATAAATTAGAAGCAGTTGAATTATGCGTGATGTTACAAGTATAGATGAAGTGATGCTATGGAGGTGGAAAGAGTGGAGGAATTTATGGAATTTATCAAAGTGACAAACGAGAACATAGACAAAGAGCACATATGCTGTGCCATTTCCAATAACAACGACATTCAGGTGTCATCTAAAAAAGAATGGTTAAAAGAGCAATTTAGAGAGGGACTTGTTTTTCTGAAAAGTGCAGAACGGGGGAAGTGCTTTATTGAATATCTGCCTGCTGAAAATGCATGGAATCCGATTGCTGCAGATGGCTATATGTATATTGACTGCCTGTGGGTAGCCGGTTCTTTCAAAGGACATGGTTATGGAGCAGATCTGCTGGATGCCTGTATGGAGGACAGTAAGAGTAAGGGGAAAAAAGGGCTGTGTATATTATCTTTCGGAAAGAAAAAACCATTTTTGTCAGATCCAAAATTCTTGAAGTATATGGGATTCAAGGTTTGTGATGAAGCGGACAACGGGATTCAGTTATGGTATCTGCCATTTGCAGCAGATGCGTCTTTGCCTGAATTTAAGGAATGCACCTACTCCGGTTACAACTTATGCGTTGTTTTATGATGGGGCATATTTAACCAACGAGCAGATGAATGACAGGAAATTTTTGAAACTGTTATCAAAGTAAATGAAAAATAGATGGAGGAAAAAAAGGATGAAACTCTATTTTGGAAATATGGTAACAACAGTTACTACACTTATGATTGTATCGCTGGTCGGGTTTGTTGGATGTTCAATCAGTAACAGAAGCAACATTAATTTCTGGGGCAGAAGGAGCCTGTTTGTTTTGGCATATGGTCTTGTTATATGCTGCTTTGCAGCTGCAAGAGACGGACTGGATAAAACAATTCAGTATACGATAGATGGAAGCTGTAATCCGGGAATATTTTCACTTGTGAGCCTTCCAAACATCGTTGGATGTGTCGGAGCTGCAATCATAATTATTGCAGCAATAGCAACACCAATTGCAAAATCACAGCATATGCGTGAGATATGGTTTTATGTGATGTCCGGTGGAGTGATGATAAAGATTGTAGTTATGGAGATTGCAAGAATTATACAGATGTTTTAGGAGTAATTTCATGAGAGTAGAGACTGAAAGAATGTATCTTTATCCTTTAAGTGATGAAGAAATGCGGTTGGTTATTGAAAATGAATCTGATCCTGAGATGAAACAGGCTTACACGGAGATGCTTGAAGGGTGTCTTTCTAATCCTGATAAGAGAATATGGCATGCCATCTGGAATATGGAGCTGAAAGATGATCCGGAAACTATAGCGGGTGATTTTTGCTTTAAGGGACTTGGTGATGATGGAGTGGTTGAAATAGGATATGGTCTGAAAGAAGAATACCGGCATCACGGATATATGACGGAAGCAGTAAAAGTAATCACAGAATGGGCATTGTCACAGGACGGTATAAAGCAGGTGGAGGCAGAAACCGATGCGGAAAATATAGCCTCGCAGAAAGTTCTATTCCGATCAGGATTTATAAGAAATGGAAAGATGGGAGAAGAGGGACCAAGATTTGTATATGAAGGCAGGTGATAACTAAAATGTCTTTCACTACTTGTTGTGAGGTAAATGAAAGGTGATGAAGAATACAATGTAGAAGTGGAGTAATAATTATGAGAATTGAACATGTTGCACTTTATGTAAATGATTTGGAAAATACAAAAAAATTCTTTATGAAATATTTGGGAGCAAAATCAAATGATGGATATCATAATCAGAAAACAGGCTTTTATTCTTATTTCCTCACATTTGAGGATGGTGCACGTATTGAAATAATGAATTTACCGGAAATGGCTGATTTACCGAAGAAAATAGTTCGTACTGGATATTCACATATAGCTTTTAGCGTAGGAAGTATAGAAAAAGTGGATGCATTGACGGCAGAATTGAAAGCGGATGGTTATGAGGTTATCAGTGGACCTCGGACTACAGGTGATGGATATTACGAAAGCTGTATTGTTGCAATTGAGGATAATCAAATTGAGATCACAGTATAATTTGAAATGCAGTTATAGGTAATAGTGGAAATGTTATTTATATCGACGCAAAAGACGAAATAGTTGTTGCCATTGCATCATCATTTAAGCCTGCAGTTCATGATAGGATAACATTTATTCAACACAATATTTTGCCATATATCGATGCGAGTTAAAAAAGAAAGGAAAAGAAATAAGATGAAAAAAAGAGCGTTTTTATTAATTGCAGTGTTAGCGATGGCGGGAACTTTATGTGCTTGTGAAAGACAGAATACAGGAGTAATGAAAACAACAGGCGGTAAAGAACAGACGGTAAGTGAAAAGGAAAAAGTAATTGATAACAATGTTGAACAAATAGTTGGAAATGCTAATGAAAACAGTGAGCCGGAGTCTGTAAAATCAAATAAAGAAAGCGCAGAAACAGAATTAGCAAATATATTGGACGAAATAAACACAGATATTCAGCCGGGAACAGCAGGAACATATATGAACTCAGTAAGAGTTGCCTCACATTTATTAAACTGGGGAGTAGGAACCAGCATGGGAACTGAGGAGATAAAGAGTCAGGTTTTAGCATGGTTGTCAGAAAAAGGCAATGACGAGCAGGTGGCTTTTTCACAAAAACTGTCCAGTGTATATAATGCTTATCAGGAATTGCTTGGATCAGATGCTGAAGAATTACTTGCGTCAGCAGGCGGAGATATGTCTGGATATCCATGGAGTGATTCACCGGTAGAAACTATTGAAGCGATTATTGATGTCGTGCAACTTCCGGAAAATGAAGAAAATATAGTTGAAGACCAACCAACAGAAGAGGCTGACTCGGATACAGATGATAATGAAAACCAGGGGGATTTTTCAGAAGAAATTGAAGAAGAGAATCCTGAATCCAGTTCACAAAATGAAGATCATCCTGGAGAGGATGTAGTTGAAATCATAAATCCGCAGGGAGAAACAACAACTGTTTATAAGTTAGTGGATGGCCGTTACATGGATCGCACGAATACTGTCTATATTTATGATGGAAAAGACACATGGACAGATACAAATGGTGTGGAGTGGAATCAGGAAGTGAAGTAAAAATATGTGAGTAGGAGGGGAACTGAATATAGCAGTAGGTTATTAATGAAGATCTTCCGGAGCATGGAGAAAGAAAGGATAAGGTAACTATAGGGTTCCTTATCCTTTCTTTCACTCCTGTTTTCTGAAAAGTGTCAAAAATCTTAAAAAAATGCTTATAATATAGGGCGTATTCAAAATGTGACTATTAAGATTGAGAATAAATGTGGTTATAATGACGAGGAAAAATAATTTTTAATTATTTTCATTATAGCTATTGACTATATAGCTACTATATACTGTATACTTTGGTTCATGAAGAGAGAAAAACAAATCATATGTATGAAAATCATGGCCGCTGTGGCGGTCTGCGCAGCTGGCGTTGCGCTTTTAGTTCTGGCAGACTAAATCTGGACCCCTGACGAATTTTGAATATGCCTTATCCCGGAGATTGGATATTTTGCTGGGGCAAGCCTCGATGCTGTTTGAAGGGCTGACTTTTTTCTTTTTCTTTTTTTCGAATCGGAAGCTGGTAAAATTTGGCTCTTTTGCATTTTGTTTCGGGATAGGTCCCTGTATTGATTTCTGGGGATATGTGTTTGGTTTTCTGGAAGGGCAGGGAGGATTTGCTTTTCGTATGGGTTGCCTTCTTTTAGGAAGCCTTTTGATCATCCTTAGTTTTGCTTACTACATACCGCTGAATTATGGCTTGCAGTCGCTGGATATGTATAGTGTGTCGATAGCTTCTCTCTTAAAAAAACAGTATGGAGTGGGTCTGACGATTACTTACTGCACATTGATTTTGCTGGCCGCATTGCTGGGCATCCGACCGGGAATCGTTACATTTGTGGCTACGTTTGCTTATGGAGCTGCGATTGACGGAGTCAGAAAACTGTTTAAATGGTAAATATAAATTATATATTAAAAGTATTTTTTAAGGCAAAACCGTTGGAAAGGAGGACATGAAAAAATACGGATTTACCGATTTTATCAGTCTACATATCAGACTGACACAAAAAATAATAGTGATGTTAGGGAGGAAATATGAAAATCACAGGATTAGATATCAGTAAAGTACCATTTTCAATGAGGAAGTCCTATATGGCAGTAAATTATTTGTTCGAGGATTATTATAGCGGATATACAAGCTGTACAGGCTTTTCTAGTAATCTGGATAAAATGCCATTCGTGTCTACCCCTGGATTGTATCTGCGTTCTGTCTGCACAAAGGGACAGAATAACAATATGGAAATGATTCGTTTCATTCCGCTGTACAATGGGGAAGAGGTTCCCTACGAGATACATGCAGGATATGAGAAAGTGGAACTTATCTGTCAGGAAGGGAAAATAGCATTTTGCTATGCGGATGAAAACAGACTGCTTATCAGAGGTGAAGGTGAAAAACTGGGATTGCGTCTGGATTGCGTTATCGAAGGCCGCTCCAGTTTCCTGGTTCAGATTCCGGTAAAGGGCGGAAGAAGCTATCATAAACTGACAAATCATATTTCATTTGATAATTACGGAATATTTACATCCTTGGGAACTGTAAAAGTTGACCAGGAGTGGGAAGCTGATCATCTTTTGAACACCGCGTGTCTGTATGATATCACAGCAGAAGATGGTGCATTTCAGTGTATGATCAAGGAATTACGTACATATGTCTGGGCGAATGTGGAAAAAGAAGGTTGTGTTGATTTCGAACAGACGGTGCGTAATACGAAAAATGCATTTGATGAGTTCTGCTCAAAGCTGCCGGAGGTTCCCCAGGAGTACAAAGAGGCACAGAAACTGGCTACATACCTCTGCTGGTCCGGCTCTGTTGCTGAACGTGGATATCTGAAACGAGAATCCATTTATATGACAAAAAATATTCTGTGCGCTGTATGGGCATATGAAAGCTGGCTGATAGCGGCTGGTTTGTGTGAGACAGACAGCGAACTTGCATACGATCAGTTAATGACTATGCTGGACAGCCAGGATGAGCTGGGAGGAATTCCTAATTTCAAAGGCGAAGGAATGGAAAGCTATGAGGCAAGTATGCCGCCGAATCTGGGCTGGATCGTGATGAAGATGTTGGAAAAAATCCAGTTTACAAAAAAACAGCTGGATGAAATATATGACAAGATGAGAAAATATACTTATTTCTATCTGAATCATATGGATGAACTGGGAAGTGGTGTGTTTGAGTATCATCACGGGTATGACGCGTGCGGAGACGATGACACAGTTTTCCGTAAGGAATTAAATATTTTGAGCCCTGATTTGACTACATTAATGATCTTACAGATGGATTGCCTGGCAATACTTGCTGAGAAGCTGGATAAGAAGGTTGAGGAAATACAGTGGAGAGAGCTGGCTGAGAGAAGTCTGAAAGGACTGGTCAACACATTATTTGACGAAAAGCATCTGCCATTTGCCAGAAATAACATTACAGGCGAGAGAATTTACGCTCAAAGCCCGATCCTTTTCACACCTCTGATGCTGGGAGAACGTCTTCCTTTGGAAATCAGAACCAGTATTATAAACGAGCTGAAAAATGGAAAGTACATTACAGAATATGGGCTGGCATCCGAAAGCCTTGACAGTAAATATTATCATGCAGACGGATTCTTCCGCGGGCCGATTTGGTTTACTATGACACTGACGCTGATAGAAGGACTGACGAAGTGCGGTGAGCAGGAGATGGCTGATGACCTGACCGTTAAATATTGTAATCTGATACGCAACGGAGGCTGTGCAGAGTGCTACAATGCGGAGACTGGAGCACCATTGAATAACAAGGGGTATACATCTACAGCAGGGACATTTTTGATACTTTTACATTATTATCTGAGATAGGAGGAAGACCGGATCTGTGAAAGGCTAATTCCTGGAAAGGCATAAAAGTGGTTAGAAATTATATAAAGCCAGGAGAATTTGCGAAAATGGTGGGGGTGAATAAGCAGACGCTGCTATACTATGATAAAATTCATCTGTTTTCACCGGAATATGTAGACGATATGGGATATCGTTATTATACATTCACGCAGCTGGATTGTTTTTATGCCATAATGACTTTGAAGACTATCGGAATGTCGTTGGAGGAAATAAAAGAATACTTTGATACAAGGGACGCCGAAAGAACTGCAAAGCTTCTGCAAAAAGGCATTTTGGAAACAAAGAAGAAAGTTGCGGAGCTTGTTACGTTGTCCAAAGAAATGAATAAGAGGATTGAGTTGCTTGAAAAGGCAAATCATGTGACCTGTGGGAAAATATACATAGAGCACCATGAAACTCAATACCTGTACTGTACGAAATATATTTCCATGGATGCAGAGGAAATCGAGAGACAAGAAATCTATGGAAAGATGATTGGGTATCGTGTTTTGCATCAGCTTCACTGTGGACCGGCGATCGGAGGAATGGTGGAAAATAAATTTCTCATGAATCCGGTAGGTAATACTACGTTGTATTGCAGGTATTATACCATAGTAGATGAGCCTTGTACGGAAGATACTGAGGATGGTGAGTACCTGGAAAAACCGGAGGGGAACTATCTGGTTCTGTATTATAAGGGAGCGTATGATACTACCTATAAGGCGTATTCCCAGATATTGGAATATGGGAGAAAACATCATTTTCGGCTTGGAGAGTTTTCTTATGAGGAAAGCTTTATTGATGAGGTGTCCGAGAATAATCCGGATAATTATGTGACCCAGATTACCGTTCCGTTTCAGTTTGAGTGATGTAATACTTGTTAAAGCTGCTTGTTTTAAATCAGGATCACCGGCTAAGCCGGTGGTCCTGATTTTAGGACAATAAGCGGTTCATACACTGTGAATAAAAACCAAAATACCTCTTGACTTCTGAGTATTTTGGTAGTAAAATTGCTTTAGTTCGTTAAACAACTAAAACTTCAAAGAACCAAATTCCTTGAAGGGAAAAAGTAGGAGCAGGAAGCCTGTCTACAGAGAGCTGCATTTGGTGGAAAGCAGCGTCAGGTCTGTTTTGAAGATCATCCCTGAGAAGAGAAATCGAACGTTACTGTGACAAGTAGATTTCCCCGGCTGTTCCCCGTTACCGGAATCGCGTATGTCAGTACGTTGTCTTTTCGTACTTGTTTCAAAGGAGAAACAGGGTGGTTGCGGCTTATATGTCCGTCCCTAGTTTAGGGACGGATTTTTTTTATGTAATTCAAGTCGAGCAATCGTATAAAAGGCTAAAATCCTGACAAGTAACCAAAGGAGGAAACATCATGAAAGTTTTCAAAAAAATCATGAATGCAGTAGCAGCAGTGGAAAAATTTATTCTTGTAGTATCTACTTTGCTGATACTGGTCTTGACTGTAGGAAATGTATTTTCCCGTAAAGTCATCCATCGTTCCTGGTCCTTTACCGAGGAACTTGTGGTTGCAGTCTTTGTACTTGTTACATTGATGGCTGCCGCATTAGCATGTCGGGAAGGGGAATTGGTCAACCTGTCACTGGTTACAGACCGTCTTCCTGAAAAATTGAAAAAACCGTCAGTGATCCTGAGCACTATCCTGTGTGTGATTTTTACAGCCATTTTATTTTGGTTTGGCATGGAGAAGGTTCTCACACAGCTTGCAAATGGAAAACGTACCTTTGTACTGAACTGGCCGGAGTGGATCTTCTGGTCTTTTGTTCCCATTGGATCCGGATGTATGATTTTACATTTTATAGAATTTTGCATTGATTTTTGTACTGACAAAAGTAAAAAGGAGGATAAATAAATGATAAGTGCAGTTTTATTTGTTTCATTTTTTATTTTCCTGATCATGGGCGTGCCTATTGCCATCTGTCTGGGACTGTCTTCTGTGTGTGCAATCCTGTATTCAGGAACATCCCTAGACCATTGTGGCTACCAATATGTATGCCGGAATCAGTAAATTCCTGCTTCTGGCCATTCCGTTTTTCGTACTTTCCGGAAATATTATGGCTAAGGCCGGAATTTCCAAAAGACTTGTGAAATTTGTAGATACCTGTGTAGGACATAGAAGAGGTGGTATTGCCATTGTGTGTGTTATTGTTGCCTGCTTTTTCGGAGCAATTTCCGGATCCGGTCCGGCTACAGTAGCAGCACTTGGTGCAGTTCTGATTCCTGCTATGGTGGAAAGAGGTGGCTTTAGTGCTCCCTTTTCTACTGCGTTAATGGCAACCGCAAGTTCAATCGCCATTGTTATACCGCCAAGTATTGCATTCGTTGTTTATGCTTCTATTACAGGTGTATCCATTGCGGATATGTTTATGGCAGGTATTGTTCCTGGCATCCTGATGGGTGTTGCTCTTGTGATCGTGGTTATGGTAGAAGCCAGAAGAAAGGGCATTCAGCCTGAACAGAAGAAAGCGAGTGCTAAGGAAAGATGGGCAGCCTTTAAAGATGCATTCTGGGGATTCCTGATGCCTGTGATCATCCTTGGTGGTATTTACGGTGGTATTTTTACTCCTACGGAAGCAGCGGCAGTATCCGTTGTATATGGACTTTTCGTTGGTATGGTGATCTACAGGGAAGTGAAGCTGAAGGATCTGTTTGATATTTGTGTGGATTCAGCAAAAACAACCGGCGGAATCATGTTGATCGTTGCATGTGCGTCTCTGTTTTCTTATGTATGCACCAAGTTTGGTATTGCAGATGCAGCTTCCCAGCTTCTTGGCAGTATTGCACATAATCAGTTTACCTTCCTTTTGATCGTAAACATTATTTTCTTGATTGCAGGATGCTTCATTGATGCAAACTCTGCAATGTATATTTTTATCCCGGTAATGCTTCCGGTGTGCAAAGCACTTGGTTATGACCTGGTTGCTTTTGGTGTTATGGCAACTGTCAACCTGGCAATCGGACAGGTAACACCTCCAGTTGGAGTAAACCTGTTTGTGGCGATTGGAATTAAGATCAAAAAAGGTTTGGAAGTTACCCTTCAGCAGATTTCCAAAGCAGTTATGCCGATGCTGGCAGCCTGTGTAGTCGTACTTCTGGTAGTAACTTATGTTCCGGCAGTATCTGTGGCTCTTCCAAAAGCCCTTGCAAAAAACGGTTCTTATTCAGGAGATCCTGAAACAGGAGACAGCGGTTCTTCCGCAGCATCAGCTGCAGGAGATGAGGATCATTCTTTTAACGAGATTGGAGATTACAGTGATCTTGGATGGCGAAGAAACTACCTGGAACTTTGCTTGCTCCACAACAGAAACCTCTACCTGGGCAGACGGTGGCCGTAAGTTTGGCGAACTGATGGAAAAAGCTACAGGCGGAAAGGTGAAAGTCAACGTATATGCAGCAGATCAGCTGACAAACGGCAATCAGTCTGAAGGTATCCAGGCATTGATGAACGGCGACCCGGTACAGATTTCCATGCATTCCAATCTGATCTATTCTGCATTTGATCCAAGATTTAATGTAGTATCTCTGCCGTTTATTTATGATTCTGTAGAAGATGCAGATGCGAAATTTGACGGAGAAGCCGGAAGAAAAATTAAAAGAAATCCTTAGCGAGTACGGACTTCACTGCATGGGTATTGCAGAGAATGGTTTCCGTGAGCTGACCAACAGTGTACGGGAAGTAAAATCCGTAGATGACATGAAAAACCTGAAGATCCGTGTGGCAGGTTCTAACCTTCTTATGGAATGCTATAAGAGATGGGGTGCAGATGCAACCAATATGAACTGGTCTGAGACGTATACCGCACTTCAGCAGAATACGGTAGAAGGACAGGAGAACGCGCTGCCGGCAATTGATGCAGCCAGCGTGCAGGAGGTTCAGCCATACTGCTCCATGTGGGATGCAATTTATGACTGTCTGTTTTTCTGTATCAACCAGGAAATTTATGACGGACTGACTCCACAGCAGCAGGCAGTTGTAGACGAGGCAGGCCAGAAAGCAGTAGAGTATGAGCGTTATATCAACCGTTCCGGTGATGAAGAGATCATGAACCGCTGGGCAGAGAAAAACGGTGTGACCTTTACTGCAAAAGAGGATATGGACATTGATTCCTTTAAAGAAGCTGTGGATGGTGTAGATGAGTGGTTTATTGAAGAACTGAAAAGCCAGGGCTATGATGATGCAGAAGAACTGGTAGAAGCATTTACCGGTATTGGAGATTACAGTGATCTTGGCTGGGAGGAAACCACCTGGAATTTCGCATGCTCCACAACAGAAACATCTACCTGGGCAGAAGGCGGCCGTAAGTTCGGTGAATTGATGGAAAAAGCTACAGGTGGAAAGGTAAAAGTAAACGTATATGCAGCAGATCAGCTGACAAACGGTAATCAGTCTGAAGGAATCCAGGCATTGATGAATGGAGATCCGGTACAGATTTCCATGCATTCCAATCGGATCTATTCTGCATTTGATCCAAGATTTAATGTGGTATCCTTGCCGTTCATTTATGATTCTGTAGAAGATGCAGATGCCAAATTTGATGGTAAAGCAGGAGAAAAAATGAAGGAAATCCTCAGCGAGTATGGACTTCATTGTATGGGTATTGCGGAGAATGGTTTCCGTGAGCTTACTAACAGTGTACGTGAAGTGAAATCTGTGGATGATATGAAAAATCTGAAGATCCGTGCGTGGCAGGCTCTAATCTTCTTATGGAATGCTACAAGAGATGGGGTGCAGATGCAACCAATATGAACTGGTCTGAGACATATACTGCGCTTCAGCAAAATACTGTAGAGGGACAGGAAAATCCGCTGCCGGCAATTGATGCAGCCAGCGTGCAGGAAGTTCAGCCATATTGTTCTATGTGGGATGCAATCTATGATTGCCTGTTCTTCTGTATTAACCAGGATATTTACGATGGACTGACTCCACAGCAGCAGGAAGTAGTAGATAAAGCCGGAAGAATGGCAGTAGAGTATGAGCGTTACATCAACCGTTCTGGCGATACAGAGATCATGAACCGCTGGGCAGGAAAAAAATGGCGTAACATTTACCGAAAAAGAGGACATGGATATTGATTCCTTTAAAGTAGCCGTAGATGGCGTTGACGATTGGTTTGTAGAAGAACTGAAGAACCAGGGCTATGAGGATGGCCAGGAGCTGGTGGACGCATTCAAATAAGCTTCCAGTTCAGATTAAAAGT